>WRJP01000031.1 GCA_009778535.1 Propionibacteriaceae bacterium
GCCCGCTATCCGCTCCCCTCCCGCTCCCAAGGAGATAGCAAGAATTGGCCAATACCAAAGTCAAGTGAGCGTAGGATAAGAGGGTGAGTCTTGTTATGCGCATAGTTGGCGCCTTGGTGTCAGGAATCGTCGTCTCGTCGCTTAAGGGCGGCTGGCGAAAGGTCACTGGAGAGGCACCGCCAAAAGCCAACGATCTGGACGTACCGGTTAAAAAGACACTGCTGTGGGCGATGGTCAGCGCGATGGCTGTCGCCGGAGTAGAGGTGCTGGCAGCCAGAGCAGGCGCAAAAAGAAGCAAGCCGTTTTCAAAAGACGAAGGTGCCGGCGCGGTTATCGGCGAAATTGAAAGCTAGATCAGCTACCCTGCACAGTCAATGCAGTACGAGAGATTGTTTTTCGTTTTTGCTATCTGAGAAAGATGTTTCACCAAAAAGCAGGCTGCGCAGGTGAATTCATCAGCTTGGCGCGGCAGCACTCGCACCGTCAACTCCTCATGCGACAGGTCAGCACCTGGTAGCTCAAAAGACTCAGCAGCCTCTACCTCATCTTCATCGACGATGCCAGAGTTCTTATCGTTGCGCCGGTTCTTGAGTTCCTCAATACTGTCTTCGCTCTCCTCGTCTTTCCTGCGCGGAGCATCGTAGTCAGTAGCCATAGTCGGTTCCGTCCACTTCAGTTACACCAATCGTTGCGTAAAGGGTTATACCATACACCAAGAACAAAAGAAAGTGTCATTAGAATTTTTAAATTCCTCGATTGTGCGACGCTTTTCACAAATGAGTCGCGGACAAGGTGCCTGGCTTGGTAGGTTACCTACATCAGTATTTTGGATGAGAGATGTGTGACCAGTTAGAAATCCGAATGGAAAGCTCCCTAAGCCCTCGCGAAATTCAATCGCGTATCAGAGCAGGAGCGAGTCCAGCGCAGGTTGCTGCGGCAGCAGGTGTCCCCCTCGAAAAAATCGAAACCTACGCCGTTCCTATCTTGGCCGAACGTGAATACCTCGCCATCGAAGCTCAGCGAAATGCTGTCAGACGCGGTGCGGACACGTTAGCTGGTTCACTTTCGAGTGTCATATCGGAAAGACTTGCCAGCCGCGGGATCGACCCTGACAGCTTAGAGTGGGACGCACGGCGCGTCGCAAATCGGAAGTGGGAAGTTAAAATCACCTACTACTCCGGGAAAGCTGCCCACGAAGCCCTGTTTGAATATGACCAAAGCGGTCGATTTTCTATCGCTGACAATGACGAAGCTAAATGGCTAATTGGGTTACGTTCGGCTTCGCATGGCCCACAGCCAACCAAACGCAGACCAGAAGAATCCACCGTTGAGTTGAACCCAGATTTGGCGTTGATACGTGCGGTGCAGTCTCCGATTGAAGCCTACGCAGAAGCAGACCCCGAACAAGAAGGGTTTAGCGATGATGCCTCAGACGACGCATACACTCCGGGCGTATTAGCCGAAGTGGATGGCATCTACGACTATCAGCCCAGGTCAGGCTCAAGTGTTGATGTGCTGTATGACATGCTTTCGGGTCTTGATGAGGATTCGGTGAAGATTTACACCGGATTGCTTGCCGAGCAAAATTCTGAAGCCGTGCAGCCGCTCACAAACGCGCCTATCGACTTCCTCCCCCCTGAATCCGCACCAGCCCAGCCAATGCTGGTAGAACCTGCACCGCAAGCTGCGGAAAAACCTCAGCCCTCAAAAAGACGGCGTGCCCACGTACCCAGTTGGGATGAGATCGTTTTCGGTTCGGGTTCCACCCCCGCTAGTTGATCAGCTCCGCTGATTACCGCCGGTCTTAGACCGACGTACAGACTCACAGAAATAATCCGGTTCAATCGACTGTGAGACTTTTATTGGCTGGTTTGGGACTGGCTAGCCATAGTTGGTGTTGGTCGTTTCGTTTTGGTTTGTGACTCATCAATCGACTGACCGCTATTGGTGTGTCTTCTTCTCGGCTTGTCCAGGTCTGAACGAGAAGGCCAGCACCACTTTGGTTTTCCTTTGTGACTTGATTAGGGGATTACCCAACCTGTTTGTTGTGGTTCATCACAGTATTGTCCATTGGTGTTTTTACCCAAACTGGTACTGGCTTCAACGACCGAGCAACTCATCTAGCTGGAAGGAAACCCGAACGCCATGTATATCATGTCCCAAAACTATCCTTATGTCATCGGGGTGGACACTCATGCCCGAACCCACACCATTGCAATCGTGGACAGCTGTAATGGTGCACTTGTAGCAACTAGCCAGTTCCAAAACACACCTAAAGGCCTTACGGTAGCTGTCAACTGGGTTGGGCGACTAACAGGTGGGGACATGTCAGTGCTGTGGGCGATCGAAGGATGCGCTACCTACGGCGCTCAACTTGCCCGCCAAGTTAAAAATATTGGCTATAAAGTTACCGAAGCGCCACACTATGCCACTGGTGGCAGAAAAGGCGTCACAGGGAAAACAGATGGTTTAGATGCGCAACGTATCGGGCGGGCAGTCTTAGGGCTAGCCCCACACCAGTTACGGCATCCTCGTACCGATGATGGTGAACGTGCAGCCTTACGAATCCTACTCAGCGCTAGATACGCCATGAGTAGTGAACGTACAGCACACGTCAACGCACTCATAGCGCTACTACGTGCTGTTGATCTTGGTATTGACGCCCGTAAACCGTTACCTGGGAAACAGATAGCTATGATCACTAGATGGCGTTCCCGAAACGAATCAGTCCTGATCCTGGCAGCACGCACTGAAGCGGTACGTTTAGCTAAACGCATCACCTTGTTAAACCAGGAACTTCAAACAAACCAGCACCAAATGGTCAGTCTGCTTCAAACCACTCCAGCTGCTGGACTGTTAAACAAACCCGGAATCGGACCAGTAACCGCAGCTATCGCATACACCACATGGTCACATCAAGGCCGGATCCACAACGAAGCCGCATATGCTGTCCTAGCTGGTGTCAACCCGATACCAGCATCTTCTGGAAACACAATAAGACACCGATTGAACAGGGCTGGAGACCGACGTTTAAACCATGCCCTCCACATGGCAGTCATTTCCCGTATGACACACGACCAACCTACCCGCGAATACGTTCAAAAACGAACCGCCGAAGGAAAAACAAAACGCGAAATCCGCAGAATCCTCAAACGCTACCTAGCCCGCCAAATCTATCGCTACCTCAACAACCCAACCCAACCAGAAGCCACTTGACAAACCATAGGAGAGTCGAGAACCAGGAACCCCGCTAGAATCCGAAGCGCCACCTAACTCGCTCGTCATCTATTCTCGGAGGCCAAGCCCCCGAAACCCCCTTACCACCAAGACTTGAGCAGTCAGGTCACGAACACGAGGTAGTTGAGCTACTTGGGCTCGAACCCGTGAGGGCGAGACTACATGCCATGACCGCTGCCATAGCGCTCACATACATAGTACCTATGCTGTAGTATCTATGTTATGAGTACGACGATACCCTTAAGCGATTTCAACCGGAACCCTTCACGCGCAACGCGGCTTGCTCGCCTCGGTTCGGTTACCATCACCGACCACGGCATACCTGCATTCGAGTTAAGAGTCCTAGCGCGGCCTAGGCTGCGCACCGAAATGCTTGTTCGCGCTGGCGTTCTTACGCCACCTCGAATTCGCACAACCGAACCATTGCCAGACTTTAATGTCGATGCCGCCGTCGCCAGGGCTATCGTCACTGAGATCGAAAACGAAAAGGCTGCTCGTGACTACTGAAAAGATTTGGGTTGTTGACACATCGGTGGTTTTACGGGCGATGCTTGGCGATTCTCCGGCTGCGAAGGCGTGGCTAGATCATTGTCTTGGGTTGGGGCAGACCATCGCGTGCTGCCGAATGCTTGACCTAGAGACTCGCCGAACAATTATCCGCATGGAGTTACGAGGAAGCCTTTTACCAGGCCAGGTAGACGCCAACGCATATCTGGGAAGGTTTGCGATTGGCACTCAGATCGATGTTCTTTTTGACGAGGCAAAGCGTTTACTCCAAATGCTACGAGCATCAGATGCTCTCCACGTCGCTTTTGCACTGAGCATCGGCGTTGACGAGGCAACGGTCGTTACTCACGACCAAGAGATGGCCGCAGCGTGCGCCGCGCTTGGTTTTGATGTGTTCGACCCAGTCAACGACGACCAAAGTCGACTCGCAAAACACGGCCGCTGCGAGGTGACACCTCCTGGATAAGACCGCCGAATACCGGCTGTTCGCGCGAAAACCGTTTCAGCGAAGGATTTCGCGCCGAAAGTCCCTAAGCGCACTCCCCTGCCATACCAACACGCCTTCGTCGTTGACGCTCAACTGTCCAGAGGCTGGGCCATTCACGCCAAGTTCGAGGCGAGACCCATCGGAGAATTGGAAAGTTACGAAATAGTTTGTTCCATGGCTGGAACTATTACCGGTAACTGCCATCCTTTTGTCTACAACTCGTGCAGGCGCAGTGAGCAGTGGGGCGGAACGGTCGCGTCTGGCCTGTATCGCGGCAGGGTTCATGGTCACCGCTAGCACCACAGCCAAAATGATAATAATTGCAATAAAGGCAAAGACCCCTAATACAAACGCAAATTCCACACCACCATGCTAGCAAAAACCCTTGCAGGTCATCGCAAGTGCAGCGATAGAGTCCATTGACCGCCGAGCAGGGCGAGACTACTCCTATTTGGACAAAACAATCCTTTTTTCATGGCTCAGCAGGGGCGGTATTCAGTCATACTCGCGGCGAAGTCGCTTGTACTGAGCCTGTATGTCAGGATGATCTGGACTTACACCCTTTGTTACGATTCGCCAATGCCCGGCATCATCTCCAGCAGCCAAGCTGCGGCGTTTCGAGATGGTAGCGCTGCCTTCAAACAGATCAAACTGGCGAGTGAAAACTATTGAGGCATTGACGCGTTCTTGGAAAGCTGCGGGAAGATCACCGACTTTGCTGAGCACAACCTCAAAGTCCAGGTTGGAAGCAGTCGTGAAACTCAGCACCGCAGTCTTAGGATTCCAACGCCCTTGATCGATAGTTTCCCAACCAAGGAAACTCCATTCACCGCAATTATCCTCCAGCGCCAGGAAAGCTAACGCAACCACAATATTCTGGTATTCCCCCTGCGTTGGGCTCCACGCCAAAATCTTCGGCTTCGCCCCAGCGACGGCACTAAGCGTCTTTAAGAACGGCGGCTGCGATCTCACCGCATCATTGTGCCAGCAGAAATGAGAATCTGTCAGCAAGAACAGAAAATGCTGTTCTTGCTGTTAAAACCAGCTAGCTCAGGCACTTAGCCGAAGTGGCTCGTTACGCTCTTGCAAAAGACCACGGAGTCGGCTCAGCGCAATCTGCTCAATCCTGCGAATCCCGCTCACACTACGACCAAGCCTTTTTGCCACGGCAACCAACGTTAGCTGCGGATTTCCAGCCAATCCGAATCGCAGCGTTATCACAGTTGCTTCCACCTCAGTAAGAAAAGCAAGACTGCGCAGCAGCGCTTGTTGCTCCAAACCCGCATCGAAATCAACTGACTCGGCAGCCACGCCTCCCCAGCTAGTTTCGGTTTGCGGAAGTGGGAGTGCGGGACGACAGGAAAGAAGATATTGCAGCCGTCGCGAATCCAGACTCAGATTTTCGCACGCCTGCTCCCAGACGACACTTGTACCTAACTCCTGCTCCAACGCACTCCCCAGCTTCAGTACCTTCGCACGTTGCAAGGCCAGACCTGGCGGCACTTCCCCCATCCGAGAAAAGGCTGCTGCCGCTATCTGATGCCGTACTCTGGGAAAGGCGAATGTGATGAAACGACCAATGCGAAAATCAAATTTACGCAGGGCTTCAGCGAGTGCAACAAAACCTTCTTGAAATAACTCGTCGGTATCGAGTTGGTTACGCCTGGCTTCACGCGAAGCGAGCATCGCAACCAACCTCACGTTGGCGAGTAGAAACTGGCTCCAAGCTGCTTTACCACATCTGACAAGCTCCGCTAACTCCTCCGCTTCGGCTATCGCCGGGAATGTCCCGCAATCGAGTGCTGCTTGCGCCAAAACGCCAGCCTCGATAGCCAAACCCAGTTCGCGTTCTTCGCTTGCGTTAAGTAACTCTCCTGCTGTGATCTTTTCCACATCTTTATTTTGTGGCATGAACTACGCAGCTACTGTGGTCTGCGATGAATCTGTGGAACAGCAACTGGTTATCCACAGCGCCGGATTTTCACTTTGCCTTCTGCCCTAGTTCATCTGGTAAATGCAGATCCCCGCACGATCTCCAAAGCGGCATTCAGATCAGCAGGAAGCTGTGAATGAAACTCCACAGCCTCATTTCTTGTTGGATGCATGAAAGCAAGTCTCGTCGCATGTAACCATTGCCGATCTAAACCCAGCTTTGCGGACAACACTGGGTCACTGCCGTAAACAGGATCGCCAACAACCGGATGCTTTATCGCCTGCATGTGAACCCTGATCTGATGAGTGCGACCAGTCTCTAGCTCAATTTGCAGCCAAGTGGTTGACCTGAAAGCCTCCAACGTCTCGTAATGGGTCACGGCATGTCTACCGCCAGCGACAACGGCCATTTTGTACTCCGCACCCTTTTTTCTTCCTATCGGAGCATCTATGCTGCCCGCGAAAGGGTCAGGATGACCCTGTACGAGAGTTTGGTAGTTTTTTTCAACAGCCCGCGATTTGAATGCCCGCTTCAAGGTGCTGTAGGCAATTTCACTCTTTGCAACAACCATCAAACCCGAAGTACCAACATCTAGCCGTTGCACAATTCCTTGACGTTCTACTGCGCCAGATGTCGAAATCCTGAAACCGGCACCTGCTAAATGCTCAACCACGGAACCTCCCTCCCAGCCGAGGCTAGGATGCGCGGCGATTCCCGCAGGCTTGTCGACTACCACGATGTCAGCATCGTCGTAAATGATTTCTATTCCCTCAACCTGAGCCGGAACCACTTCTACGGTGTTACTGGCTTCGGATAGTTCGACTTCGAGCAAGTCTCCGGCATACACGCGCGCTGATTTCAACACAACACCTGAATTCAGCGACACCGCTTGAGCCACGATTAAGGCTTCAATCCGGTTTCTGCTCAATCCGGTCATCCGAGCTGCGGCGACATCGAGACGTTCTCCGTCCAGACCGTCAGGAACCAGCCAAGTACTAGGCATTCTTCAACTTCGTTCCTGACGGATCAATCTGCATTATGACCATGAACCAAATGATCATGACCGCCGCAGCGGTAATACATATGTCAGCAAAATTGATAACTGCGAAATATTTCAGTTCCAGAAAATCGACTACCCGTCCATAAAAAATTTGCGGTTCCCGCAGGAGCCTGTCGGTTAGGTTTCCGGATATTCCTGAAATGAGCAGACCCGTCGCTATCGCCCAACCGGCGTGGCGCACTCTTGGAACCAGAAATATCAAGACTGCAAGCAGCGCAGCTATCGCAAAGCAGGTGAAGGCAACAGTGAACTCCTCCCCCATTGAGAATGCGGCCCCGGAGTTGAATAACAGCCGTAGCCGGACAAAGTCTCCCAGCACAGAAATCGGGTGATTAGAATCCAACAATGCCAGCGCAGCCTGTTTTGTAAAAAAATCAATACCCCACCCCGCAAGGCCGATGCATACGGCTAACGCAAAGTGTTTTGCTGATATGTGGAAACCCTTTTGGATTATCGCCGTTCCTCTCGCCGCTTGCAGTCCATACATAAAGTGGCACGTGGGAAAACCAAGAGCCGATCTTTGCCGATCGGCTTTTGGCAGGCTTCACACCAGCCATAGGTTCCGGCTTCAAATAGTCGCAGCGCCAACTGCGCTTGTTCATACATGTCACGAGCATTCTGCATTAGCGACATTTCTTGGTCACGCTCAAAATTGGAAGAACCAATGTCGGCAGCATCACGTCCGGCTCCGTCTGCGCCTTCGGAGAAAAGATCAGCTAACCCAGCCTCTGCAATCTGAATCGCTTTTTCCATCCTTACAAGATCAGCCTTCAGGATGTCACGAACTTCCGTTACCTCGGCAGCAGTCCACGGTTCTTCATCTTCTGCTACCGGCAGATTTACCTTCACCCTACGCGTGACGGCCATTGCAATTCCCCTTACTCATGACATCCATGAGCAGGCAGAGTATCACCTGAACCGCTATTCGCCTAACAATGCGTCCAGGCGTGGCGTAATAGATTCGCCTCCGGTATCCCCAAGCAATTCCGTCGGCAGGTCAATGGGTTCCAAAGTGGCATCTGCTAAAGCCTTGATTTGTTTTTCCATATGCGAGGTGAGATTGATTCGATAGTTGCTCTCAAACTTGCGAAGGTGCTCCACTTTGACGCGCAACTTATCGCGTTCGCTTTCCAACTCGGAGAGCATTGCATTGCGGCTGCGCTCTGCTTCTGTCGTAAGCGCATCTGCCTTCGCTTTTGCCTCCGTTGAGACCTGCTCGGCATTTATCCTGGCTTCCGACTCAATTCGGTCAGCCCGAGTTCTGGCATCTGTGAGGGTCTCATGGGCACGTTTGTTGGCATTGTTAATGACGGTCTCAACCTCGTTGCGCGCGTCGCCAAGCAGGCGCTGTGCTTCAGCTTTAGATTCGCCGACGAGCCGTTCCGACTGCTCGGTTGCCATCGCCAATAGTCTGGTTACAGCATTCGAGGCTTGATCTGAACTGGTAACTACAATGTTCTGGCTCTGCCCGGGAACCGGAGCTATGATCTGCTCAACAGCACTGGCTGCCGCCGCGCCCTGACGTAAGGTCTGAACCTCGGCACGCAATGAAACGATCTCCTCATCCCGCAACGACAGTTCACGTCCCAATTGCACCGACTGTTGTTCACCGGCTTGCAAGTCTTGGCTAAGCTTCATCACCTGCGAACTTAACGAATCAATCCGATCTTGACGAGCCTGGAGGTCTGCTCTAACTTCGTCTGGGGTGAAATCCGTGGTGGCAAAAATACTGCCAGTCGGTTCGGGAACCGAAACTGAATCCACTCGCTCTTTTAGATAGGCATTCTCATCTAATAGCTGTACAAGAGTTGCTTCCACTTTATCGACAAAGTTGTCTACATCTACCGGTTCATATCCGTTACGCCGCGCCAGATGGAATCGGGTCGCACGGACTTGTTCCAGAGTCAATGTCATGATCTCACCTCATGTATCACTTAAGCTACTGGTTAGCTGTTCAACAAAGGCTAGTGCAGCAAGGCGCGCTAATCCAAAGAATCTTCAGATTTTGGCTCGTTTCTAAACAACTACTCGACTTATTGTACTTTCTCATCGCTTGTACAGTTGCAAAGCTGTGAAAATCGACTCAACCAAGATCGAACCTGGTTTGACGTGCCGGTTTCACGAAATGCGGATGATTAGCCGCGATGTGGGCAGATCAGAATGTCAGAGCCGATTGCAGCAGTGGGCCAATGATGACAAGTGACAACCACAGCACGATGAAGGCCAGGTCTAATTGCAGTTCCCCCAGACGCAGGGGCGGAATGAACTTGCGGAGCAGTTTCAGCGGTGGATCGGTGATGGTGTAGATGATTTCGACAATCACCAATACGAAACCTCTAGGTGTCCAACCGCGTCGAAACAGTGGAATGAATGAAATCAGAGCCCGTATCGCCAAGATAAAAACATATGCCGAGATCAACCGTCCAACAATAATCCCCAACACTGGCTCACCTCACGACTGGTTGTAGAAACCTCCAGCTAAGCGCTCTTTATCTTCAGCCGCGACTTCGATATTGGGAGGTGACAGTAGGAACACCTTGCTTGTAATGCGTTCGATATTGCCATGAAGACCGAAGATAAGTCCAGCCGAGAAATCAACTAACCGCTTCGCGTCAGACTCTGTCATTTCTGTCAGATTCATGATAACGGGGGTTCCGTCGCGGAATGCCTCCCCAACGTTGCGCGCATCATTGTAGGTGCGGGGGTTGATGCGAGCGATACGGCTGAGATCGGCGCGCTTCGGGGACGGCTGTGAACGTTTTGTCTCGATATTGGTGACGGTGGCAGCAGGAGTGTCTGCTAGCTCTACCTGCTCCGTGTCATCAGCTTCGACGGGTTCATCCAAGTAGTCGGTATCGGAAACGAGCCCAAGCCACATAGCAGCTTTCTTAATGCTAACGGCCATATTCCCTCCCAGTTATCGTTCTCGTACACAGCCTAATGTGGGTATTCTCCGGCTGTGAGAGGCTCGCCGGTCAAAATCAACACACACATTTGCGCCAGATTGTTGCCGTTAACCTGTCTGCCTGTCCCAAGCCGACGACTTCAGCTGTAATCCAAGATCGAATCTTTGCTGCTCGTCGTCGCATGCGCTCGGAAAAGCAGCTCCTATGCCGTCAACGACTTGCCGAAAGAAGAACATCGGTGGCGTTGCGCTACTTCAAGAAATCGGGAATGTCTAATTCCTCAACTGCTGTTTGCGTTGACGGCGGCTCCGGACGCGGTGGCGCAACAGTTTTGGGTTCTGAGTTTTGATTCGGTTCGAGTTTCGGCTTGAAATCACCCATTTCGGGTTTTGCCCTCGGAACATACCTCTTATTCTCGAAACCGGCAGCAATCACCGTGACGCGCACTTCGTCTCCCAAGCCGTCGTCGATAACGGTGCCGAAGATTATGTTCGCATCGGGGTCTGCGGCCTTCTCAATCAATTCTGCGGCTTCTGATGCCTCAAATAGACCCAAATCGGAGCCGCCAGAGATTGAGAGCAGCACCGCCTTTGCGCCATCGATGCTGGCTTCCAGTAGTGGGGACGAAATAGCGGTTTGGGCGGCCTGCCGGGCTCGGTCTTCGCCGCGGGCTGAGCCGATTCCCATCAATGCCGAGCCAGCGCTGGCCATGACTGCTCGCACATCGGCAAAGTCCAGGTTAATCAGACCTGGAGTTGTGATTAGGTCAGTTATCCCAGAAACACCCTGCATCAAAATCTGGTCGGCTTGTTTGAAGGCTTCAAGAATCGTTACTTTTCTATCGGTCATTTCAAGCAGTTTGTCGTTGGGAATGACGATGAGAGTGTCAACTTCGTCGCGCAAAACGTCGATTCCAGACTCTGCTTGATACGAACGTCGTTTACCTTCAAATCTGAACGGTCTCGTAACTACGCCTATCGTCAGCGCTCCCAGCGAGCGGGCTATTTTGGCCACAATCGGCGCTCCACCTGTGCCGGTTCCGCCGCCTTCTCCGGCGGTAACGAAAACCATATCTGCACCGCGCAGTACTTCTTCGATCTCCTCGGCGTGATCTTCCGCTGCCTGTTTCCCTATCTCTGGGTTAGCTCCAGCCCCGAGTCCGCGCGTCAATTCTCTGCCAATGTCTAACTTCACATCAGCGTCGCTCATCAGCAGCGCTTGAGCATCAGTATTGACGGCAATAAACTCAACGCCGCGCAGACCGGATTCGATCATACGATTTACGGCATTTACCCCGCCGCCGCCAACGCCAACTACCTTGATCACAGCCAGGTAATTCTGGGATGTAGTTCCCACTATTTCACACCTTCGATAGCGAAACCGATATTTCTGGTGCCTCGGTTGACGCGGAAGCAACCACGGAGAAAGACACAACTTCTGGCGTTACTACCTTATGGGACTCATTTTTTTTCTCCCAAGCAACCCAAAAACGTCGGCGCGTTTCTAAACTAGGGGTTAAGACTTTGTTTGCTACAAATAGCGGCGCACCTTGCGGCAGTAAGCTGCATATTCGGCTCGATATTGCTTGGCGAGAAAGGCTTCCTCACGCAAAATCTGGCGATGGATAGCAAATGCAAACCCGACCACAGCCACGCTTATCACGAGGTTGCGGTTTATTAGGAACAGTCCGAAGAAGAAAAACAGAAAACTGACATAGATTGGGTTACGACTGAGCGCAAATGCGCCAGTGGTCACTAGCTTGGCTGGGGCATCGACATCGATTCCAACTCGGAAGGATTCACCAAAGGAGACCAATGTTGCCGCAAAGCCAACTAGCCCCAACACACAAAAACCAATCCCAATCCAACCTGTTAGCTCCCCTGACCAGAAGCGATCGACCAAGACATTCCAGATAGGCCACCCAAATGCCCCAGCAAGCAGGGCATACAGCAATCCTGCTGCTACGAAAGGAATCACAAAGTCAGACTTGTTAGTCTTTCCAAAGACCATCGCTTGAATCCCGCGCCGTCGTAGCATCCCTGCCCTGACTGCAACCAGCGCTATCAAGCAGGCAAAGAGCACCAATGACAATGCCGCTTGCATGGCTACCTTCCTGTTAATAGTCCTTCCAGAATACTGCCCAAGTTCGCCAATACCCAGTTTTTGCGAGTGCTGCAACCGGGCAGCGGCTACCACAAAGCCTGCGACTAGCGGCTACCAGCAGAAAGGAACGATAGCCGAAGTAACACCCCACTGAAAAACAAAAGCTGGGATGGTGGTAGAACACGATTTCTGAAGTAAACTTTACTCAAGGACAGCGACAGAACGGGTGAGAATGGCACTCTCGAAAGAGGAAGAAAGACTCCTAGCTGAATTGCAGGCGTCGCTTGAGGCTGATGACCCGAAACTTGCTTCGACGCTGCGCGGTAACACAGTCAAGCAGATACATACCAGACGTGCCGCGTTGGCAGGGTTGGCGTTTCTTGTCGGAATCGCCGCGCTAATCAGCGGAATGCAGATTCACTTCGCCCTCAGCGTCGTAGGTTTTGTAATCATGTTCGCCGCGACAGTGATCGCGATCTCGGCATGGCAATTTGTGGATGACACCGCCACGCCGAAACCAACTCGAATTCCAAAAAATGACCCGCTCATGGATCGGCTTTCACAACGCTGGAACAAGCGCCAAGATGACGGACTCTGATCGGGCAAGCCCCATTCAGCGTCCATACCGACGCTCACGCTGTGAATATGACCGCAGCGCACGAATAAAATCAACTTTTCTGAAGTCCGGCCACAGCGCTTCACAAAAATAGTATTCGCTGTGTGCAGACTGCCAAAGCAAAAAACCTGAAAGCCGCTGCTCGCCAGAGGTACGAATGATTAAGTCCGGATCAGGTTGTCCCGCGGTATAGAGATGCTCGGAGATGTGACTGATTTCCAAAGTCTCGGCCAAGGTTTCCAAGTCATTGCCGCGTGCTGCTTCACTTGCCAGCAGCGATCGGACTGCATCACGTAACTCGCGTCGTCCGCCATATGCGACCGCTACATTGACATGAAGTCTTGAATTCTCCGCAGCAGTGGTCTGTGCCGCGGCCAGATTGGCAGCAACGTCTTTTGGAAGCAGGTTGAGATCGCCCACCACCTTCACGTGGTAGGCAGGGTGTGCTGCTAAATCGACGACAAGATTTTCGATTACTCCTATCAGCGGAGTGACTTCTTCATCACTTGAACGGCGCAAGTTATCCGTCGATAGCACCCAAAGCGTAACTATCGGAATGCTGACTTCGTTGCACCACCCCACAAACTCTTTGAGTTTCCCGGCACCAGCACGATAACCGACCACTAGCGGATGCCCCGGAGCATTTTCTCTTGCCCAACGCCGATTTCCGTCAGCAAGCACCGCGACATGAGCTGGCAGTCGGGAACGGTCAAGTTGTGAAAGCAGTTGCTTTTCATAGGTGGTGTAAAGCAGTTGCAAAGGACTCCAAGTTGGTTTCAACTGATCTTCAGAATCCATGACTTGATCTTATATTGAAAGATCGGCAGATAACACCATCTGCCAGGTTTGCCCCAAACTACTAACCTACGGTACCGTAGGTTAGCGCTTCGATGAGAGATTAACATGACTTTGACAGTCCCAGCACCAACGCAACAAGGCCGACCCGAGAAACCCAAGCTTCGCGGTTGGTTTCATCTTGGAATGACACCGCTCATGCTCGCGGCAGGAATCGTCTTTATCGTGCTTGCCACCAGCCTGCCCGGCAAGACAGGTTCAGCTATCTGGATGGCCGGTTCTATAACTCTTTTCGGAGTTAGTGCGCTATATCATCGCGGCAAGTGGTCTCCATTAGTTGAGCGCACCTTGCGCCGGATAGATCATGCCAACATTTTCATCTTCATCGCCGCCACATACACCCCAATTGCATTGGTGCTACTTGAAGGACGAGACCGAGTTCTCTTGATGGCAGTGTTATGGTTAGTTGCAATAACTGGTTGTGTGCTGGCGGTAGCTTGGCCGACTTCACCGCGCTGGATAAACGCATTGCTATACCTGGGGCTGGGTTGGACTGGGGTCGGCTGGCTGGGAGCTTTCTGGGAGGCGGGCAGTCCCGCTGTAGTTGTCCTCATCTTGGCCGGAGGTGCCAGCTACTCTATCGGTGCCCTCATCTATGCAAAGAAGTGGCCAAACCCGTCACAACGGTGGTTCGGCTTCCACGAACTGTTCCATGCCTTCACTATCGCTGCTGCCGCCTGCCATGCCGTAGCAATCGGTTTAGTTGTCATTGACCCACATCCAGCCGGTTAAGCAATCACTAACCCCGCTGGTTACCGCCGACCCGGTGGTTGCCGCCGGTCGTAGACCGGTGTATCGATGTTCCTTTCTTGTCTTCCTGCGTGTAAATCGCAGGATCCATTGCATCTGGTTGTGGAACATAAACGGAGCCTGCGCTGCGCAATGCCTGCGCTGCGCGCGGTCGCAGCATTCGGGTTCTGGATACCTGAGACTTGCGCGCAGGTGTGGCGGCACGACCTCCGACATCCCTCGTGGTTTCTACCGACCGTCG
>WRJP01000032.1 GCA_009778535.1 Propionibacteriaceae bacterium
CAACTGGGCAGCTAGCGCCCGGCGTCTTGCTGGCTCCACCCGAAGGGGATGCTGGTACTGGCATGGTCGCCACCAACACCATCACCCCTGGATGCGGCAACGTTTCGGTCGGGACTTCGATTTTCGCCATGGTGGTTACTACAAAGCCGCCTACTCAACCAGTGCCTGAGATTGACGTAGTGGCCACGCCGGACGGCCACCCGGTAGCAATGGTGCATTGCAATAACGGCGCCTCTGAACTCGGTAGTTGGAGCCAGTTACTCGCGGATTTTACCGGATATTTAGGGGTCAAGGCCAGCATCGATCAAGTATTTTCGGCCATGATGGCGGCGGCGGTTGATGGAGCAGATGATGGCGGCGGCTGGCTCGCCTACAACTATCTTGCAGGCGAGCCGGTAGTTGGCACTACCTTTGGCTGGCCCTTAGTTGTGCGGCTACCTGAACGAGAAGCCAAGTTTGCCGACTTTGCCCGTGCCGGATTATATGGCGTTTTTGCCACCTTGCGGATTGGTATGGAACTGCTACGCAGTAAGGGCATACAACCCGAACGTTTACTAGCTCACGGCGGTTTGTTTAAGACCCCAGTGGTGGCTCAACGATTCCTGGCTGCCGCGTTGAATCTGCCGGTCACAGTGGGGCAAGCGGCGGGCGATGGTGGGTCTTGGGGCATGGCAGTGTTGGCCAACTACCGCTTGGTGTCGGCCAGCGGGGTGAGTTTGTCTAAGTTCCTTGCGGAGAAGGTCATGGCAAATGCTCATTTCACCACGTTAAATCCTGAACCAGCCGACGTGGCTGGTTTCAACGCACATTTAGAACTGTATAAAAGCTGTCTAGCCTTGGAACGCACGATTGATCTTATGGAGAGGAGCCAAGACAGATGATTTCTAACGTCCTGCGCCAACTTGTTGACCAGACAAAGAGCCAAGTCGCCAGGTTACATGGTGAACTACTTCGGTGCGATTTGGTGGCCTGGACAGATGGAAACATTTCAGCTCGAGTAAAAGATACCGACCTGTTGGTGATAAAACCTTCCGGGGTACCCTACAGTGAACTTTGTGCCGACAACATGGTGGTTACTGACCTGGACGGCGTACCAGTTGAAGGTGAACACAAACCGTCATCGGATACTGCCGCCCACGCATATGTCTACCGGCATATGCCAAAGGTGGGTTCGGTAGTGCATACTCACTCGCCTTACGCCACCGCCTGGGCAGCTCGCGGCGAGCCGATCCCGGCTGTTTTGACCATGATGGGTGACGAGTTTGGTGGCGCAATTCCGGTAGGTCCGTTCGCCTTGATCGGTGACGATTCGATTGGCCGAGGCATCGTCGAAACCCTCTCGAACTCCCGTTCACCAGCAGTATTAATGGCTAATCACGGAGTTTTTACCATCGGTTCAGATCCGGTGGCTGCCGTCAAAGCCGCTGTCCTGTGCGAACAAACTGCCCGTACGGTTCACCTGGCACGACAGCTAGGCGAACCGCTGCCCATCAGTGAGCAAGACATCGATCGGCTCTATCATCGCTACCAGAACCACTACGGTCAGTAACCGGTCGCACGGGTCAGGGGGACGTCCCCCTATCATGTACGTATCATGCACGGCAGGAGCAAGACATGGGTTTGGACGCAAGAGTGCCATGCCGGTGCTGGGTTGACGGGTTGACCACTGAACCACCGATTGACCGTAGCTTGCTGGGATATGAAGAAGGCTACGTTTACGCCGTCAAGTTAGCTGACGATGATATAGATGAGTTCTGGAACCGTGCTGACCTTGTGGGCTACTGGTCGCAGACCTGCTGCCCACATCCTGGGCTGGAATACTGCCGTGAATGGGTGGGAAACTGGCCGAGCGTGCGGTTGTTCACCACCTATGTCAACTTGTGCGACGACGGACAATTCACTGTACTCCGGGACATTATGCCGTCGGTCAACGGCGGCGAAGTATCTCCAGTGGTGTCTGCCGCGGCGCTTGCCGAGTGCGAAGCTTTCATCGAAGCTGTCACAGGAAAGAGCGCGTACTTCCTCGTTGACGCGGACACCGGGAAAGAGTTGTATCAACATATCCCTGTCTACTCGGGATTTCCGTACGGCGTGCCAGATACTTCAGGGTTCGACATGGACGGTGTGTTTGTTGTTGAAGACCAGGTAGAAGTGTTTCGCGCTGCCAGAGCCAGACAGCAATACCAGATGAATCCCGCAGGTGACGGCTGGGTGATGACGCTAACCTCCGATGACGGCTCGACATATGCCCGCGTTACCCGGCACCGCAGCGAGGATCGCACATGGGAGGTTCGTTGCCGCCGGTTGCGCGCTGAAGACATTCCCTGCATCAACGCGCTGAAGCGGTTGTTCCGCGCCTGCGTTGAGATCAACATGCCCGTCTGCTGGTGTTAATGCTCCTGGTCTGGTTTTACTGACCGTAGCCATGCGACACGGGGACGGTCTGATTTTGTCACATTGAGGACTTACCCCCGTCACTACTCCCGCTATCGTGAATAGAGTAATGGAGAGTTTATTTCGAGGTGTACCTTTCGGTAGGGTGCTCCCAACGGGAAGGAGTGGCCTCGCATGAAGAATCTGATTCGGGTCTTAGCCGCGCTCATAACTGTGGCTGCCTTTGGGTTTGCTGGATGTGTAGCAGACACCAATCCGGCACCTACAGTTAGTGTGCCGCCGACAGCCAAGTCGCCCACGCCGACAATCTCTACGACTACTCAGCTAGAAACCCCTACAACGTCGCCTTCGATCACAGATACACCTAGTCTGGATGGCTGTCCCACCGATGTCGTTCTTCCTGACGGCGTGAACCAAGATATATGCGGCGGCGCCCCGCCCGACGCATATGTTGTTTCAAATGAAGAAAGTTGGGAAGAGCCAGCATTCCACTTTGCAACACCGTCTGACAATATTCGGTGCGAATGGAATTCATCGGGTGTGAGATGTTCTATGTTGGAGTACGACTTTCACGGATCACCCATGCCGACTGACTGCGATTTTGGATGGGACGATAGTCTCGTGTGGCTGATTTCGGATGTCGAAGTTGGGGATTGTGTTAGCGAGAGAATTACTCCCTGGTACCAAGAAAAGATTACGGTTTTCGAGTACGGAACCTCATATGTTGGCGGCGAGTGGGCTTGCTCATCCCAACGAGACGGGTTGACGTGTTGGAACACTAAAACCTTCCATGGGTTCAAGCTCTCACGTGCCGCACAACTCGTCTGGTGACCTAACGGCTGGGCGCTGAAGCTAGGTTCTGACAATTTCTGTAGCCATGTGACACGGGGACGGATCACCTTGTCACAAGGAGTAGGTGACCCGCCCCGCCCAGATCGTCGTGACAACTGGATTGGGTAGTTCCTGACCGTGGTAGGGGTTGTTGCGTGAGCGTGACGCTGAACTGTCTTTATGGACGACGGCGCGGGCGCTCGGATCAATCAAGACCAGGTTTGCTGGTTCCCCAACAGCGATTGGACGTCCTTGGCCTGCGACCTGCCCGATGCGAGCCGGAGCATAGCTCATACGCTGCGCAACACCTGCCCAATCCAACCGTCCGGTCTTAATCATCACCTCGATGATGACCGCAAGCGCCTGCTCAAGGCCGAGCATCCCAGACAGCGCCACGTCGAATGGGTGGTCTTTGTCTTGGGGCGCATGCGGGGCGTGATCGGTGGCCACAATGTCGATGGTTCCGTCTACCAGCGCTTCGCGTACTGCTGCCAGATGTTCGTCAGTGCGCAGCGGCGGGTTCACCTTGTAGACAGTGTCGTAGCCGCTAACCAATGACGTGTCCAGCAGCAGATGGTGTGGCGTGACTTCCGCACTCACCTGGATACCGCGCGCTTTCGCCCAGCGGATGACATCCACAGATTCGGCAGTGGAGACATGGCAGACGTGCAATCTGGAGTTGGTCAATTCCGCCAATTGAACATCCCGAGCGACAATCACCGACTCGGCTTGGGAGGGCCAGCCTGGAAGCCCCAGCCTGCCTGAGAAGTCTGATTCGTGGCAACAGGCACTCTCCCCAGCTAAACGGGGGTCTTGAGAGTGCTGCGCGACCACGCCGCCGAATGAACTCACATAGCTCAACGCCCGCCGCATCAGCATCGAATCAGCTACGCATTTGCCGTCGTCAGAAAAGACGCGAACATTAGCTTTTGAGCGTGCCATCATGCCTAACTCGGCCAATTCCGCACCATCTAGCCCCTTAGTGACAGCTCCGACTGGAACGACTTGCGCCAAGCCCTGGTTGCGCCCCACCTCGGCAATCCATTCAGCAGCCTCGGCGGTGTCAGTGACCGGAGTAGTGTTCGCCATCGCATGCACGCAGGTGAATCCGCCACGCGCGGCGGCTGCGGTGCCAGAAGCGATAGTTTCAGCGTCTTCGCGTCCCGGCTGACGCAGATGCGTGTGTAGATCGACCAGACCAGGAAGTGCGATCAAACCGTCAGCGTCGATACGTTGCACCTTCGAGGTGACAGCAGCTGGATCAATGAAGATGCCGTCTCGAATGAGCAGATCGCCGGTGATTCCTTCAACGGTTTTAGCACCAGTGATGAGGATGTCTGTCATAGCGGTATCCCTTCGGTCGATCCACCCAAGACGTGATACAACACGCTCATTCGCACTGCGACTCCGGCAGCGACCTGGTTCAGGACTAGCGAGTTGGCGGCATCGGCAGCGTCGCTGGAAATCTCCATGCCACGGTTCATGGGCCCGGGGTGACAGATAGCCGCCTGGGGCTTGAGTCGATGCAGCCTTTCTAGTGTCAATCCAAACCCGTCGGCATATTCGCGTTCGGTTGGGAAGAAACCTCCGCTCATGCGCTCGCGCTGCACCCGCAACATCATGGCGATGTCGAGATTCTCAATTACCTGATCAAGGTCAGAAGTGACTTCGACCCCCCAGGTTTCCACCCCAGTCGGCAGTAGCGTTGGAGGAGCAACTAATACGACTTCGCAGCCCAAGGTACGCAGCAGTAACACATTGGAACGTACCACGCGCGAATGCAGCAGATCGCCGACAATCCCGACTCGCAGCCCTGCCCAACTATCTCGGCCAAGTTTGCGGAAATGCTGCCGTATCGCCATGGCATCGAGCAACGCCTGGGTTGGGTGTTCATGCTGGCCGTCGCCAGCGTTCACAACAGAAGCCTTCACCCAATTGGCAACCTGGTGTGCCGCACCGGATGAGGAGTGCCGGATGACGAAGGCGTCCACTCCCATGGAATCGAGGGTGAGCATGGTGTCACGCAGCGATTCGCCCTTTGAGACTGAAGAACCCTTGGCGGAGACGTTTATAGTGTCTGCCGAGAGCCACTTTCCCGCGATCTCAAATGAAGTACGAGTACGGGTGGAATCCTCAAAGAAGACGTTGACGATAGTTCGCCCGCGCAAGACCGGCAGTTTCTTTACCTCACGGTGCTGCACCTGTTGCATCTGGTCAGCTAAATCAAGGATTGAGTTTGCCTCATCCAAGCTGAGATCGCCCGCCGAAAGCAGATGCTTCATCTTTGCGCCTCCCGACTAATGGCGACTTCGTCTTCTGTGTCTATTTCTTTCACTTTCACCCAAACATGTTCGTCAGCAGCGGTCTGAACCACCTTGCCGGTATAGTCGGCAGCAATCGGCAGCTCCCGATGCCCGCGGTCTACCAGTACCGCCAACTGAACTGAGCGCGGCCTTCCCAAATCCCGCAACGCATCCAAAGCCGCAACTACCGTACGTCCAGAGAACAGCACATCATCGACCAACACCACAACCGCCGCTTCAACCGAGCCAGGAACCTGGGAACGACCCGCCGGTCTGGTTGGGTTGCGACGTAGATCGTCACGGTACATGGTGACATCGAGTGAACCTTGGCGAACTGGCGAGCCTTCAATGCGTCCTAGCTCGCTCGCAAGCCTTTGCGCCAACGGAACTCCGCGCGTTGGTATCCCCAGCAGCACCAAATCTTCCGCTCCGGCGTTGGCTTCCAAAATCTGGTGAGCCATCCGGACTACCATTCGGGATATTTCCGCAGAATCAGCAATCACCCGAGCCGAAACAGTTTCCTTCATCACTCAGGTCTCCTTATATTGTGGAGGCGGCTAAATATCCGCTCCACTCAGCTACCTTATCGTGGTTCTGGTTGCGCCGGTTTCAAGTCCCAAGCTCAAGTCTCATCGTCAGTTTGGTCATACAGCAGATGCAGCAGCCCCCTGACAGCGCAGCGCTCGCTCGGCATCGTCCAGACACTCAGCGAACTGCCGGGTTACAGATGGGGAAAGTTCGTGGGAATTGAACCACATCGTGTAGCGGTCGAGTTGCACCCGATTCATGAGTGGCGCAGGGAAGAAAACCCCCAAGATATGTTGCCGGATTGTTGATGAACGCGTATCCCAGCCGTCACGCCCGTCAGAAATAGCCGCTGCTACTTCCAAGTAGCGATCTAGGTACCCCATGAGCACTTCATCCTGATCGAAGCGCCAGAACTGGCTGCAAACTTGGGCATGAGTTTCGTTCGGAGTTTGTTCGCTCACTGCCTGACTCCATGCCGCCTCCTTCGCCTGGGCATCAGGTTGGGTAGCTCGGGCGCCTGCCGCCTTTTCCATCCCAGCGTTGGTGTTGTCGCGTTCCAACTCGGCAGAAATCTCCACCTGGCCGAACACTCCCAGACCAGCTAATTGAGTGACGATGCGCCAGCGTAGGTCGGTGTCAATCTCCAACCCCGGAATAGTCTCAACTCCGGCTAATATGTTTTGCAAAAAAGCAGCGGAAGCATCCGGAGCCGAATAAACCGCCGCCCTGAAGAATGCCAGTTGATGATCTGAACCCACAACGGCTGCTTTAGCAAGTTCGCACATGCGTTGGTGGAAAGTCGAGTTAAGCTCGGCTCGTTGCTCGCGGGCACAGTAGTAGTCGATAGCTTTCTTAGCCTGAGCAAGCACCGTACCCACTCCAGTCAAGTCAGTTTCATGCGGCACAGCTTTCAATACCAGTTCAATGTAGCCGCTGGCGGGAAGTTCACCATCACGGCACATGTCCCAGGCAGCACCCCAACACAGCGCTCTCGCCAGCGCAGAATCAATGTCGCTCAAGTGGTTAATCACCGTTGATAAGGAGCGTTCATCCAAACGAATCTTGGCGTAGGTCAAGTCGTCGTCATTGAGCAGAATCAACTCTGGACGCTGGCAGCCGATCAACTGTGGTATTTGCGTCAATTCGCCGCTGATGTCAGTTTCAATGCGCTTGATTCGGGTGATTGCATCAGAATCTGCTTGGGATGAGTACAATCCAATGGCCAATCGATGTTGCCGCAGTGTTTCTCCCGACTGTCTTATGGCAAAGTGCGTGAAACAACCTGTGGCATCTACGTCAAATTCAGCTCGCAACGTGTTTGGGCCAGTTGTTTGTAGCCACTGTGCCGCAAAGCTCGAAAGATCACGACCCGATGCTTGACTTAAGGCGTCTAAAAGATCGTCGAATGTGGTGTTGCCCCAAGCATATTTAGCAAAATACGCGCGTAACCCTTCCAAGAATTCGTTCTCTCCGACATAGGCAACAAGCTGTTTCAACACGGATGCGCCCTTGGCATAGGTGATGCCGTCAAAGTTCAGTTCGACGGCCTCTAAATCAACCATGTCGGCAGCGATGGGATGGGTTGAAGGTAGTTGGTCTTGCCGATAAGCCCAATTCTTGCGATTGTTGGCGAACACCACCCATGGGTCGTCGCCAGTTCCGATCTTCGCCTGGCACCAATGTGAAGCCCATTCTGCGAACGACTCGTTTAGCCACAGATCGTCCCACCAGCGCATGGTCACCAGGTCTCCAAACCACATGTGCGCCATCTCATGCAGCACGGTGTTATCGCGACCCTCATATGAGGCTTTAGTGGTCTTGGAGCGGAACAAATACTCGTCACGGAAGGTGATACAGCCCGCATTTTCCATCGCGCCGAAATTGAATTCAGGTACGAAAATCTGGTCGTATTTCGCAAATGGATAGGGTTGATCGAACGCGGCTTCAAAGACAGCCAGTCCGGCCTTCGTAGTTTCAAAAAGACGTTCCGCATCCAGATATTTAGCCATCGACTCTCGGCAGACCAACCCCAACCGAATTTCACCGCCAGTGTTTTTGTAAACGTCGGTTTGCACATGATAAGGGCCGGCAACCAGGGCAGTAAGATAGGTCGAAATCCGCGGCGTGGGTGCGAAAACGTGCTGCTCGACTTGGGGGGCGACCATTTCCGGATTTGGCGAAATAGAATTTGAAAACACACGCCACCGGCGCGGAGCATTCACCACTAGGCTAAAACTTGCTTTCAGATCGGGCTGCTCAAAGCAGGCGTACATCCGACGAGCGTCCGCAGTTTCAAATTGTGAGTAGAGATAAGTTTGTTCATCGACTGTATCAACGAAACGGTGTAGCCCTTCCCCAGTGTGTGAATAGTTACACCAAGCCCAGATCGAAAGCTGGTGCGAGCCCGCCGGAGCCTCGAAGCTGACGATATTGTCGCCGAAGTTGCCCAGGTCAAGTTGGGCACCGTCCAAGACAAGTTGCGTGACCTCGTGGGCGATCAGATTTACGAAGCATTCGCCGCCGCTGAAATTGAAGTCAATCGTCGTCTGCGACCAAAAATGCTCGCTCGGATTCATGCCCGCAGCCTTTGCAGCCTGCGGTGTCACATCTAGGTGGACTTGGTAGTTCACGTCGCTGATCTTTGTGGCACGCACCGCTGCCGCTGCTCTGGTGATATTTGCCTCAAACACCCTAACCTCCGAATTTCTGAAATTAATTATCATAAAGCTACCTCAACTCAGCACTTGTGATTGGTTTTGTACATACCGCCCAATCACTTACGGTGGTGCTGCGCAGCGGCTCCGCACGCAAGATGGACACATGTTAGGCATGTCATACAAGTAAAGTTGGTTCTGGAGATTCTCGAATACGCAATGCCGCAGTTAGGAAAGACATCAGTGCTGGTAACCCTAGAAACTTTCTCTCAAATTACTTCCCCCATCGCAGACAATCTGGCACTGTCAGCCCTAGTGGCAGCCCTTCCCTTGGTTGCGCTTTTCTTGCTGCTAGGTGTTTTCAAGGTTCCCGCTTGGAAAGCATCGCTGGCTACGCTAGCCCTGGCGGTTCTGATGGCAATCTTGGGATGGCAGATGCCAGTTCTCATGGCCACCTCGGCGACCCTTGAAGGTATTTTCTTTGGCATCTGCCAGATTATGACGATTCTGATTTCGGCAGTGTGGATCTACAACTTGACTGTCAAAATGGGCTGGGACAAGGTGCTGCGCGACCTGCTGCGCGGCATTTCGACAGATTTACGAATTCTGGCCATTTTGATCGCCTTCTGCTTTGGTGCACTCTTGGAGGCGCTGGCTGGGTTCGGCACCCCAGTTGCGATAACTGCGGCAATGTTGGTTGCTGCTGGAATGAAACCGCTGAAAGCTGCCGTAGTCTGTCTACTGTCAAACACCGCTCCGGTCGCCTTCGGAGTCATGGGTGCCCCGATAACTGCTCTGGGTACCGGTGCGGCTGGGGTATTCGGCGACGGAAGCCTCGACCCAGGAACGTTAGCGGAACTTTTGGGGCAGATGGCCGGGCGACAGTCGCCATTCATGGCGACAGTTGTGCCGCTGTTCCTGGTCTTCATGGTTGACGGCCTGCGTGGTCTCAAAGACACTTGGCACATCGCGTTGGGGGCAGGTGTCGTTTTCGCAATCTTCCAGTTCGTCGCCTCAAACTTCATTGGCTACCAGATCACCGACGTCATCGCTTCAGTGGCATGCATCGGCTTCATCTTGGGATTGTTGCGAGTCGTGAAACCAAAGAATCCGGTTCTTGCCGAGTTCGCACAAGAAGACGAAGCTGAGAAAACTCCCGCCCAATTCAGCAGTGGCGCTGCCCGTGTCTGGGGAGCAACCGCCCCTTACTTAATCGTGGTAATCATCTTTTCAATCTCCCAGCTTCCCTTCGTCAAAACAGCCATCACCAGTTGGGCTGGGGGTTATACAAACCCGGCAGGCGAAAAAGTACCTGGTGCCTTGGTCTTTACCTGGCCAGGCTTGGGCGACTGCTTCAAAGCTGACGGCCTCACATCGTGCGTCGCTACGAATATCAACCTTTGGTCGCTGCTTTCGACAGGCACACTGCTGTTCATTGGAGGAATCGTCACCTTCCTCATCTACCGAATGCGCGTTGATACTGCCGTTAAAGTCCTGGGGAAGACAGTCGTCTCTTTGAAATTCACAATCATAACCATCGCTTGCGTGTTAGGCATTGCATATGCCATGAACGCTTCAGGTTTGACAGTTTCGCTAGGCACAGCTTTGGCGATGGGAACTGGAGTAGCATTCGCCTTCCTCTCGCCAATACTTGGCTGGGTGGGAGTAGCTGTCACCGGCTCAGATACCTCCTCCAATGCCCTATTCGCCGCAATGCAAGCACAAGCCGCTCATACAGTTTGGCCTGACTCGCCCGCCCACCAGGTATTGATGGTGGCATCCAACTCAACTGGCGGCTGCATGGGGAAGATGATTTCTCCGCAATCATTGTCTATCGCTGCCGCCGCAGTGGGAATGACAAATCAGGAAGGCGTTATTTTCCGCAAGATTCTCGGATGGTCACTAGCGCTACTACTGATCTTCGCTTTATTAGTAGTACTGCAAGCGAGCGTACTGGTTGGAATGATTCCGTTACCAAGCACAGGTTAGCCTTTGCCATGCGAGAAGGTATGAATGGCCACGTATACTCAAGGAACTAACTTTTTATCAGATCGGAAGCAAAATGAGTGATATTCGAGTTGGAATCTTGATGGGGTCGGATTCGGACTGGCCAGTAATGGAAGCCGCAGCGAAAGCATTAGACGAGTTCGACATCGGCTACGAAGTTAATGTCATCTCCGCCCATCGGATGCCAGACGAAACGATCACATACGCCAGGGGCGCCCACGAACGCGGTATCGCAGTGCTCATCGCTGGCGCTGGCGGAGCTGCGCATCTTCCAGGAGTGCTAGCTGCACTCACCCCACTTCCGGTGATCGGAGTGCCGGTACCGCTTAAGGAATTGGACGGGCTGGATTCCCTGCTTTCCATCGTGCAGATGCCTGCTGGAGTACCGGTAGCTACTGTCGGGATTGGCAACGCCCGCAACGCTGGACTGCTAGCAGCACGAATTCTCGCTGTAGGAGATGCGCAACTGATTGCAAAGACTCTCGAATTTCAGAACCAGTTACGTGAAGGCGCAAAAGCTAAAGGTGAAGCGTTAAAAGCAAAATTAGCCAAGTAATTCCGGCTAACTGTCACTAGCCAGATCTGCTCATTTCACTCATCTGAGGTATTTTGGAGACTCAATGTCTCGGGGTCAGTCTGCGGATGTTCGCCGAAAAGCAATTCGGTCATCAGCACATGAACCCGTTCGATGTCGGGAATATCCTCCAATTTCACTGGAGCTTCTGCCGCGGTGGTCAGCACCAAGGTGCCGCAGCCAAACATCCGGTCGATCAGACCCTTTTCATACGCAACATTGTTGACCCGACCCAGCGGAAGATCATGTCCAATCTTTTTGATGATGCCGCGCCGCGTGATGATACGGCGATTCGTCAAAGTGTAGGTTGTGGTGTACCAACGCATGAACGGATAGAGCGAAAAACTGAAGATTAGAATGATCGCAAGTCCCCACTGCGCCCAAAACGCCCACCATTGCCAGCTAACTGGAGTGATAGCAATGACGACTCCCAGGCATACCGCTACCAGCAAGAGCATGAATGTAGGTCTCACTAAAACTTTTGCATGGGTACGAAGATGCAGTATTTCGACTTCTCCTTGACCCAAGTATTTGCTAGGCAGACCCATGCTGGAATTCTCCCACACAAACGCTCTATTGAGTGTCACCGCAGATGTACGACATCTCCGGCAGCGAATGTTCGCATTTCTTCCGCGCCGCGAACCATGAGGCATCCGGCAAGGTCTACGCCGAGTGCAACACCGGTAAATGATTGCGTTTCGGAAGTTATCACTTTGACCTTATTCCCAATGGTGGCGCAGGCAGCGGTGTAGGGCGCTACCAGATCATCTCCTGCCTCCCAACGCGAAAACCAACAAGCCAACGCATCCAACACTTCAGCAACGACTTGGTGCAGTTCAAAGCGTAAGCCCGCAACTGTCAGCGAGGTAGCAGTCGGAACCGGAAGTTGGTCGGCAGTCATAGAAGTATTGATTCCCATACCAAGAACAATGGCAGCACGAGGCTTACACTCCACCCGCTCAGCAAGAATCCCGCAAATCTTCTTACCGCCAATCAAAACATCATTCGGCCATTTCAGCTCGGCTTGCGCCCCAGCTGCATTCTGCAAACCTTCAGCAACTGCCAACCCCGCAAGCAACGGCAGCCAAGACCAGCGCTGTATTTCGCTAGATTCCGGCCGCAACATTACCGAAAACGCAACCCCTGTTTGCGGCGGAGCCACCCAGCGTCGTGCTAAGCGGCCGCGTCCGAGCGTCTGGTAATCCGCGACCACGACCATGCCCGAAGGCAGACCCATTTTTGCCCCCTGAACTAGATCGGCATTTGTCGAACCAGTTTCTGCAACTGCCTTGATGTCCCACCAGCACGGTCGCCGTAGTTGCGCAGCCAATATCGTTGAATCAATTAGCGCCTGCACGTAATCAATTTTAGGCCATCCCCACTCGTTGTTTGCACTAGATTTTCACTATGCGTTTTGTGTTGGCATCAGCTTCACCGGCAAGGCTACGAGTATTGCAGGATGCCGGGTTATGCCCAGAAGTACTAGTTTCGGGAGTCGACGAAGACCAATTCGGCGACTTAGCGGCAGTTGCATTGGTGCAGGCATTAGCAAAGGCCAAAGCCGAACAGGTAGCCGCGTCCCTACCTGACGCCGACCTTGTTCTGATCGGTTGTGACTCGCTCTTTGAATTTGCAGGCGAGGTTTTTGGAAAACCTGGAAGTGCGCAGCGTGCGAGACAGCGCTGCCGAGCGCTTTCAGGAAAGAGCGGACTGCTCCACACCGGACATCATGTGATAGTACGTACTAATGGTATGCAGTCGTGCCGAACCGCAGTAGCCACAACCGGTGTTAACTTTGGCGAGTTTTCGCAGGCAGAAATCGAGGCGTACGTCGCTACCGGAGAACCGCTCAATGTCGCCGGAGGTTTCACAATCGATGGGTACGGCGGAGCTTTCATCGCCGGATTGCAGGGCGACCACACGAACGTTATTGGGCTAAGCCTTCCACTTTTTCGGCAACTACTTGCTGATCTGGGCGTGAGCTATCACCAGCTTTGGAAAAAGAGCGAAAGTCCCGACAACGATTCTGGCTAGAACTGTGATAGGGCTGCAAGACTACGCGATTAACTCAACTTCCGAAGCAAATGGCATGGCTGGCAGTGCTCCAGCTTTGGTCACAGCTAGCGCACCAGCGGCCGCCGCTCGCCGCAATGCGTACGAAACTGTAGCGCCCGTAGCTAAAGCTGCCACGAAATAACCAGCGAATGCGTCGCCAGCTCCCGTAGTGTCGGTAACTTCGACCTTTGGCGCTTCAACTCTAGTCAAGTCATTATTGGCTGCCACCAACGCACCACTTGCCCCTAGGGTACAAACCAACATATTACCAAGTCTGCTTGCCACCGTAGTTGCCAGAACTTCGATATCGTCGTCAGCTAAGTTGAACAAGGCGGCAACATCCCGCAATTCGCCTTCGTTGACGATCAGCACATCAATCACGCCCAGATATGGTTTGATTTCCTCGTTCACTGGAGAGACGTTCACAGCGACTTTTGCGTGTCTGCTGTGAGCTTTGAAAATCGCTTCTGCCACTAACGAAAGCGGAATTTCCAATTGCAGCATCACATAGTCTGTTTCACTCAGTTCAGCGAAAGCCTTGTCCAAGTCGGCGCTATTCAACTGAGCATTTGCCCCGGGAGCAACGATGATCGAGTTTTCTCCGGTCGCGTCAACCATCACATATGCGGCTCCAGTGAGAGCATCGGAAGTAGCCCTCACATAGGAGGTGTCTACTAGGTTGCTTTCCATTGCCTTCAGCAAGGCTCGTCCGGCATCATCGTCTCCCAGGCAAGCTACCATCTTGGTACGAGCACCGCAGCGGGCAGCGGCCACTGCTTGATTCGCACCTTTCCCGCCTGAACCTTGGCTTGATTGGCCTGCAAGCACAGTTTGACCCGAAGCCGGAAAACTGGCAACAACCAAACGATGATCAAAGTTTGCGCTGCCGACGACTATGACGTTACTCATACCTAAAAGTCTAAGCTAGATCACAGCATTACCTACCCGATGTCAGGGGAGGCTTCGCAGAAAATTTCATAATGACCTGATATTGCTGGACCAGGTGTCCTCCAAGACCAGTATGCTTTCGGACATGTCTAATATCCTCACAGCCGTTGCCTGGCCTTACGCGAACGGCCCGCGGCACATCGGGCACGTTTCGGGTTTCGGCGTTCCATCAGATGTTTTTTCTCGTTACATGCGAATGGCTGGCCACGATGTTTTGATGGTTTCCGGCACAGACGAACACGGCACACCCATTTCGGTTCAAGCCGAAGCCGAAAACATGACGGCTAGGCAGCTTGCCGACAAATACAACCAAGTGATCGCA
>WRJP01000033.1 GCA_009778535.1 Propionibacteriaceae bacterium
CTTCTTCAAAATCCTTCACTCGTTTAATGCTGGTAACAGGTCCAAAGATTTCATGGGTGCCTGCCCAATTTTCTGAACCGACCCGATCAAGGATCGTTGGACCAACGTAGTAGCCGCCTTCATAGCCTGGGACAGTGAATCCCCGACCATCCAGCACCAGTTCGGCACCCTCGTCTATTCCGCGTTGGATGCCCGATTCCACCCATTCGCGGTGAGCTGCACTGATTACTGGCCCGAGTTGAGATTGGGGAAGATACGCAGCGCCTACGCGTAGTTCCTTTGCTTTTTCCATAAGCAACTCAACCACCCGGTCAGCGATTGAATCCTGTACACAGATAACTGGCAAAGCCATACAGCGTTGCCCTGCACAACCGTATGTCGAGTTGATAATGCCAGCTACCGTTCGCTCCAAAACTGCATCCTCCAGCACGAGCGCGTGGTTCTTTGCCTCAGTCAATGCCTGTACCCGCTTGCCAGCTCCCGCAGCTACTTCGTACACATGTTTGCCGATTGCTGTTGAACCTACGAATGTGATGCCACGGACATCCGGATGGGTAAGTAGGCTGTCGGCTTCTACTCTAGAACAGGTAACGATGTTGACCACGCCTTTTGGCACACCAGCCTCAATCAGCAATTCCAGCATGCGCAGCGCAGTCTGTGGCACTAATGAAGCAGCTTTCAATACGAATGTGTTCCCTGTGGTTATTGCGAATGGCAGCATCCATCCCATTGGAATCATGGCTGGGAAGTTGTAGGGTGCTATCCCAACAAATACCCCGAGTGGTTCTTGGTATGACACCGTGTCGTATCCAGTAGAGATATTCATAGTAGTGTCGCCCTGCATCAGATAATGCGTTGCACAGGCGCACTCCACAACCTCAATTGCTTTGAGTACGTCACCGCGCGCCTCGGAAAGAATTTTTCCCATCTCGGTAGCTAATAAGATGCTCAGCTCATCCAAGTGTTCGTCCAACAACTGTTTGAATCGGAACATTAGCTGGATGCGTTCCGGGATTGGAGTCGCTGCCCAAGCCGGAAAGGCTCGCGCTGCTGCGGCTACCGCCGAATCCACCTCATCTGGAGTGCAGCACGGTGCCTGCGCGATTTGCTCCCCAGTCGATGGATTAAACACCCCCATGTACTTATCAGTCTTCGACTCGCGCCATTCGTTATCGACCAGATAACACAAGCGTTTCACCGAATTTGCTGTGCTGCCCGCAGATTCACCGCCAAGATCAAGCGTCATTGCTCCTACCCTTCTATCTGTTTACGCGAATACTACCCATCTGCATGAGAGGCTCCACCGGCGAAGTCAAGAGCCAAGATCAGTATAGATTTATCACGGTGGCTGCATTAGGCTGGAATCGGTTTTTCGCACCGTATTTATTCAAGATCGCGGCTCATTCCAAGGCAGGGATGCCGGAAATTGAGGGCAACAGGAGTTTTTCAGCAGATGAGTTATAAGAGCCCATTACACCAGATGAGTCAGACGACGCCGACCCAGTTCTGGAACGACAACTGCTCACTTGACGATCTCACATTCGCTATCGAGCATGGAGCCGTAGGCGCGACCACTAATCCGGTGATCGTAGGGCAGGTGCTAGCGGCGGAGTTGGACAGTTACATTCCGCTAATCCGCGAGTTAATCAATCGCAATCCGGCAGCTACCGAGGACGACATCGCATGGCTGCTCAACGAGCAAATGGCTCAAGACGGGGCTGAGTTACTGCGACCAGTTTTCGTAGCCAGCGACGGTAAGGCAGGCTATATATCCATCCAGACTAACGCCAAGTACAACCGTGATGCCAAGCTGATGGTCGACCAAGCAGTTCACTTTGCAGGACTCGCTGACAACATCATGGTAAAGCTGCCAGTTACTGCTGCTGGGGTTAAGGCGGTGGAGGAGAGCACCTACCGCGGTGTCAATGTCAACGCAACAGTATCCTTCACAGTGGCTCAGGCATTGGCAGTTGCAGAAGCCGTCGAACGTGGACTTGCACGCCGCGAGCAGGAAGGGCTGGACAATTCAAAGATGCATCCAGTCTGCACCATCATGGTGGGACGTGTTGAGGACTTTCTGCGGGATGTGATGAACACTGCGGGAATCATTGTTGACCCAAATGCAATCGACATGAGCGGCGTGGCTGTTTTTAAGCGCGCCTACGCTATCTATCAAGAGAACAGCTATCGCACTCGGTTGCTGGCGGCAGCAATCCGAAACCACTATCACTGGTCTGAGTTCATTGGTGGAGAGGTATCTGTAACCATTCCGCCAGTTTGGATTCGCCGCTTTGTGAACAGTGACATTACGGTAGTGAACCGCATGAACAATCCTGTAGATCAAAGTCTGCTAACTCAGCTAGCGAAGCACTTTCCCGCTTGGAAGCAGGCATATGAGCCGAACGGCATGCAGCCCCAGGAATTTGCATTTTTCGGAGCCACAAAAGCTACCCTCAACCAGTTCCTCGACGGGTATGACAAGATGGTGAGCATCATCAGACCCTTCATGATCAACGGATAGACAATGATTTGGCCTCAAATTGTTCACACCTGGATGTACGGCGGAATGCAGCTTGAGCGGATTGCTCAAAGTCTTGCGGCAAGCGGCGCAGACGGAGCCGATCTTTCAATCGACTTGCGAGGAGAGAAATCTCCGCAAGGACTGCTGCGGCAGAATATCCGCGGCATCTTTGCGCTAGAAGGATTGCAGGTTTACGCAGCGTCGGCGCTTTGCTCAGATCATGACATTGATCCAAGCAGTAACAACTCAGAAGTCCGCGAGAAAGCACTAACTTTTTTGCTTCGTGCCTTGGATGTGACTGCCCATGCAGGATGTGACCGGATGCTAGTGTCGCCTAGCTGGGTGTCGGTGTCCCATCAGTTCCATACTTCACGAGATGAGGATGCCAAGCGGGCGGCTGACACCATCGCCCAGGCGGCGACATACGCTGCGACACTGGGCATCACCGTCATGATTGAGCCTATCAACCGCTATCGGGTGGCACTCGTGCATACGGTAGCGGAGGCGTTGGCTATGCGAGACGCTATCGGTTTGCCAAATGTGGCCATCGTGCCTGACACCTATCACATGCAGGTAGAGGAGCTATGCTCACTGCCCGAGGCGTTGCGTTCGGCCGGAGAGCATCTTGCTTGCCTGCACATTGGAGATTCGGGTCGGAGCGTACCGGGGATGGGACAAGTGGATTGGGTCGAAATTTTGGCATGTCTGGATGAGATCGGCTTTACTGGCCCACTGTCCTACGAACCGATCGAACTCTACTTTGATGCGTCAAAAGTTAGTTCAGATCGAGATTACGCCGAAGCCTTTGAGCGTCGGATTGCTTCAGGGGTGAGTTATCTGCGTGGATTGATGTCGCCAGTTTAGGCAATCAGCGAATCCGCTAACCTAACAGTAGGAAGATTAGGATGAAGGTTTTTCTTCTGCACACCGTCCGGCCGGGGCTAAATCTGTTTGAAGCTGAGGTAAATCGACGCTTCCCAGGACACACGATTTACAACGTTCTCGACGATTATTGGACAAAGGAATTGATCGCCAACAGTGGGGAGTTTTCTGCTGCCTGTCGGTTGCATCTGTTAGAAGTTTGCACCTCGATGCAGCAAGCCGGAGCTGACCTGATTGTTTGCACCTGCTCGTCGCTGACACCTTACATGCCGCAAATCAGACCATTTTTGCAAATTCCCGTCGTTCAGATCGACGACAGGTTGGCAAGTGCGGTATTGCAAAAGGGGTCAAAGGTATTGCTAATAGCTTCTGCTGAGTCGGCCATCGTAGCTGCGAAGGGAATGATCGAGGCCGAGGCCGCCCGCGTTGGTGCATCCTGTGAGATTCATGTTCTTTGTCGAGACGATGCGGGACAGATCATGCGTAGCGGTGGAGATATGGCCGAGCACGATCGCATCTTCATTGAAGCGATAACTGGTGAAAAAGACAAAGGTTTCGATGTCTTTGTGATGTGCCAGCTTTCGACGGCGCATCTGAGGCAGGCAGTGTTGGAGATCGTCGGCGCGAACGTCATTACTACGCCCGAACTGTGTTTAACCGATCTGGAAAATTACATACGGTAGTTGAAAAGGAGCGCGCAATGGGCATAAAGAAAGTCGGCATCGTCGGAGCCGGACTGATGGGTACCAGCCTGGCGACGTTATTTACCGGAAACGGCTACGAAACATATTTGTTGGACATCGACCGTGACATCTTGAACAAAGCTATGGAAACAGTTCGCTCCTACTTAGACTCAATGGTGGAATACGAACTCATTGGGCAAGATCTAGCTGATCGGAGTCTTAGACGGCTGCGGCTAGCAGATAGCTACAGTGATCTGGCCGAGCTGGAATTCGTCTTTGAGGCTGTCTCGGAGAAGATAGAAGTCAAAAATGTAGTGCTCGCAGCCCTTGAGGAGGCTTGCAGCACCGAAACTGTGCTGCTTTCAGTCACGTCGGGCATCATGGCTAGCATCCTTGCCGAAAGTTTGCAGCACAAAGAACGCTTCTTGGTGGCTCACCCTTGGAACCCGCCCCACATGATTCCACTTGTTGAAATCGTGCCCAGCGCTCATACGAGCGATCTGACGCTCCAAAAGACGACTGCCATGTTGGAGAGTGTGGGGCGCAAACTAGTCGTAGTGAAAAAGGATGTTCCGGGGTTCATCGGCAACCGCATCATGCACGCCATGTACCGCGAGGCACTTGATCTTCTGGAGCAGGGGGTTGCTACGTTGGAAGACATTGATAATACGGTGCTGTACGGTTTCGGGCCGCGGTTTTCAAGTGTGGGGTTGCTGGAGTATTACGAATCATGTGGTCTGGATTTGCAGCTTAGCGTGCAGAGCTACCTGCTAGCTGATCTGTGCAACGCTACTGAGCCGCAACAGCCGCTGCTGGAGTGCTGTGAACGCGGCGATTATGGCCCTAAGACCGGCAGGGGAATGTTTGATTGGACGAAAAAGGATATAGACGACTTTAGCTACCGTAAGAGTAAGCCCTTTTTCCGCTTTGTTTGCTGGAGTGATGCGCAATGACGAGCGGGAAGCGCAGCATGCGAGGTGTGTGTTTAGCGGGCATTGGAAATGTAGCGATGGTGAACCTGGAGTTCCCCACCCGAAAAGCTGGGGAAGCGCTGCTGGGCATGAAGGCTATGAGCATCTGCGGCTCGGATGTAAAGGCTTATAAAGGACATGGCACGCCAGTTCCCTATCCCATCGTTTTGGGTCACGAGGCAGTGGGGGAGATTTTGGAGATTGACAGCGAAAATGCTGCGGGACTTCGCGTCGGCGATCTCGTGGCAGTCGACCCATACCTCTACTGTGGCTCGTGTTACGCCTGCTCGTTGGGAAGAACTAACTGCTGTCAATTCCTGAAGTGTCTGGGAGTTCACACCGATGGATGTATGAGCGAGTTCTTCGTTCACCCTGACCATCTGCTCCACAAGTTGCCCGAAGGAATCGAACTCAGACTGGCGGCGTTGGCCGAACCGCTGACCATCGCGTTACATGGCATTCACCGAACCTGCCTAGCGCCTAGAGAGCATATTGCGATCTTTGGGGCGGGAGCTATCGGTCTGCTGGCCGCCATGTGTGCCATTCGGTATGGAGCCAATCCCATCGTCATTGATGTGATAGCCCAGCGTCTGGCATTTGCTAAAACTTTGGGAGTCCAGCACACGTTAAACCCCAGCGAAGACGATTTGGAACAGCGAGTAGCGGAGATTACCGATGGAAGGATGGCTGAGGTGGTAATGGAGGCCACCGGGGTCGATAGCTGCATTCATAACACAGTGAAGCTGGCTGCCTATTGCGGACGGGTAGCGCTAACGGGGTGGCCTAACGGAGACGTTAAGTTCGACACTTTTTCGGTTACCCGGAAGGAGTTACAAATTTTAGGCGCTCGCAACAGCAAGGGCGAGTTTTCCGAGGCGCTTGAACTGATTGCCAGTAAAGAGGTTGATGTGGATGCTCTCTGCACCGAAACTGTGCCCTTTGAACAGCTAGCCGCCGCTGTGACTCGGCTAGCAGAGTGTCCATCGGATTATCTAAAGATCGTGGGTGAAATATCATGAAGATTAGCTGTCTGCCCGTGTCGCTATTCACAGACATCGTTGAGAATAAAATGTCTATTTCAGATTGGGCTAATGCTGCCAGCGAGATTGGCTTCACGGGGTTTGATCTCAGCATGGTGATGGTCAAGAATCACACTGCTGCCTACTTGAGCGATCTCAAATCAGTGCTGAAGCAGGTGAGAATTCCTGCGGTGATGGCCACTACCTATCCTGACTTCACCCATCCAAGTGCCGTACAGCGCCAAAGAGAGAAGACGTATCTCGAACACGACATCTCACTTTGCGCCGAGTTGGGCATTCCCTTTTTACGCATCGTCGCTGGGCAAGCTCATCAGCAAACAACGCGCGACGCCGGGGTACGACAGGTGGTGGAGCACTTCAAGCAAGCCGATGAGTACGCCGGAGCTGCTGGTATCACATTAGTCTACGAGAATCACGCAAAACCCTCTGCCTGGCAACATGTGGATTTCAGCTACCCATTGGAAATCTTTTTTGAGATTTTTGAGCAGCTAGGCGATACCGGAATTCGTATCAACTTCGATATCGGAAACGTGGTTTCACTCGGTGAGAATCCCCTAATGGTGCTTGATAAAATCTTCCCAAAGATTGACACCATCCACATCTCCGACATGGAGCGATCTGGCGAGGTTAAGCCGGTGGTAATCGGTACCGGCGCGTCGCCTATCCGGGAGGTTCTGGTTGAGACCAGGAGCCGGGGATTCGACGGGTGGTATTGCATAGAGGAAGCCTCTGGCACCGGACTGGCTGGTATCCGCACAGCATATGAGTACGTATGTGGAATACTCTCTGAAGGTAGCTGCTGAGCATTTACCTAGATTTCTTAATGGAGCAGCTGGAGCTTCCTACTGCTTGAAGATAGTGCTGTACGGATTTTGACTGCCGAAGCCTTTGATTCGGTTCACTTCAACGCGATGTTGCCCCTATTTGGTTTTTGCGTAGTAGCGCCCGAGGAACTCAACTCGCAATGCCTCGAAATCGCCGCCGCCGATAGCTGAACGTATTTGGTCTATCAGGCGAATGATAAAACGTTCGTTGTGGATCGTGGCCAACGTGTAGGCCAGCAGTTCCTTTGAGTGGAATAGGTGGTGTAGGTAGGCGCGAGTGTAGTTTACGCAGGTGTAGCAGTCGCACTCGGAATCAATCGGGGCGAAATTCCGGCGATTAGCGGCGTTCGTGATGTTGAAAAAGCCGTCATAGGTATAAAGCCTGGCATTGCGCGCTTCACGGGATGGCTTGACGCAATCAAAGGTGTCCGTACCAGCCGCGATGGCGACGAAAAGATCATCCGGCTCGGAAATTCCCAACAGATGGCGTGGTTTAGTTTCGGGCAGTTCGTCGGTAACCCAGCCGATGATGCGGCCCAGATTCTCTTTTTCCAGAGCGCCACCAATACCAAAACCGTCGAATCGTTGCCCATCAGCTTCGGCTTGAGCCAGATCACGGGCAGCTTTGCGGCGCAAATCCTCATACTGCGCTCCCTGAACCACCCCAAAGAGCGCCTGATATGGGTGATCCGCGCGCCCAGTAGTCAGTTCCTTGTGGGCACCAAGACAGCGCAGCGCCCATTTTTGAGTACGGTCAGTCGCTTCTTCCTGGTAGCTGCGAGTGTTGAGCAAGGTGGTGCATTCGTCGAAAGCGAAGATGATGTCCGCGCCCAGCTCGTGCTGGATTCGCATCGAAATTTCGGGAGTAAAACGATGCTTGCTGCCATCTAAATGTGAAATGAAAGTAACCCCGTCGTCGTCAACGTGTGCCAAGCGTTGCTTACCTTCGGCAATGACATCATCAGATTTCAAACCTTCGGTGTCCATAGCCAGCACCTTCTTGAAACCAGCACCCAGTGAAAGTACCTGGAAGCCGCCCGAGTCAGTGAAGGTGGGGCCATTCCAGTTCATGAAGCTGGCCAAACCACCGGCTTCGTCGACAATGTCGGAACCAGGTTGGAGGTATAGGTGGTAGGCATTAGCGAGAATGGCTTGCGCACCAAGTGAAGTCATCGTGTGCGGCAGCACACCTTTCACGGTGGCTTGGGTTCCCACAGCAATGAATGCGGGAGTCGCAATGTCACCATGCGGGGTGTGAATCACGCCGGTGCGAGCCTTAGTGTCAGCTAAGCGCTGTGTGATGTCAAAACAGAAGTCGTTCATTCGCGCTCCTGTAATGCTTTGATGGCTGCCAGCGCGACCACGCCTGCGGTAGAGGTACGCAAAATACCGTCGCTGATACGAACCGATTGCGCACCGGATTCGGCGAATGCCGCGACCTCAGCTTCACTCAAGCCGCCTTCGGGGCCAATAACGAAAAGAATTTCTCCCTTTGTTGGGATTTCTACTTTTGCAAGTGAGGTTTCGGCTGATTCATGCAGCACTAAAGCCAACTCCGCATCACGAATACGTTGCTGGATGTCAGCAAGGGAGTGCGGCGGTGAAATCAGCGGAACTCGCAAACGTCGGCTCTGTTTGGCGGCTTCACGAGCAGCAGCACGCCATCGCGCCAAGCCGCGTTCGATCCGCTCAGGTGCCCACTTGGCTACCGAACGTTCAGATTGCCAAGGAATGATTTCGTCGACTCCAGCTTCGGTCAGAATCTCCACTGCTAACTCGGCTCGTTCGGTTTTAGCAAGGGCTTGCACGCCGACGTAACAGGTGCTTGGAGGCTTTACTTCAATCACTTCCGCCGCTGCGATTCGCAGAGTATGTTTTTCGGCTAGCAAAACTGTGCCACGAACGGCACGTCCGGCACCGTCACCAATCCAGATGATCTCACCTGGTCTTATTCGACGCACCGCCTGCGCATGATGCCCTTCAGCTCCGGATAGCTCGACTTCGTCGCCTGGGGTAACAGTGCCCAAGTCTGTGAAAAACAATGGTTCGGTCATAGTTCACCAAATGCCCAAGTTAAAGGTCTCATCCGAAAGTGTCCCGCAGCCATCCGAAAACGCCCTTGCCTTGCTTGGCGACTTGCACCTCTGGGCGGCTTTCTTGGCGCAGCGCTGCCAGTTGGCGCAACAGCTCGCGTTGTTCTTCGTCAAGATATTCTGGGGTCTCTACTATCAGCGTTACGCCCAACTCGCCGCGACCGCGTCCGCGTAATTTAGGGATTCCTTTCCCGAGCACGGCAATTCTGGTTCCCGACTGGGTTCCAGTTGGAATTGTCAACGTGATTTCACCCTCGGCAGGGTCGAGATCATCTCGTTCTGCTTCAAGAGTCTGCAAAGTCACTTCGGTACCCAGTGCAGCCGCTGTCATTGGAACGGTTACCACCATTTCCAGATTGTCTTTATTTCGGGTGAAAACGTCATGGTTGAGGACGCCAATTTCAACATAAAGATCACCTGCGGGGCCGCCGCCAAGACCTATCTCGCCCTGGGAATCCAAATGGATTCGGTTTCCAGTGCTCACTCCTGGGGGAATTTTGACGCTCACGCTGCGAGTAGAGCGGACTCTGCCGTCGCCACCGCATTCGTGACAGGTATCGACAATCACACTGCCGTAACCGCGGCAAGCCGGACATGGCGACGACGTTCGGATGTCGCCCAAGAATGAGCGCTGGATTTGAGTCATTTCTCCGCGTCCTTGGCAGGAGGTGCAAGAAGTAGGTTCGCTACCATTCTCGCCGCCGCCGCCGCTACAGCGCGGGCAAAGAACGGCGGTGTCAACCTTCAGGGCTTTGGTGATACCGAAGGCAGCCTCAGCTAACGTCAAGCGGGTTCGTATCAGAGCATCTTGACCACGTTGTACCCGCGAACGCGGTCCATGGCTGGATTGGCCGCCGAACATGGCGTCCACCAAGTTACTGAAGTCGAAACCGCCGAATCCGCCAAAGCCGCCCATACCTGAAAATCCGCCGCCGAGCGGGTCGCCGCCGCGATCATAGATGTCGCGTTTGTTCGGGTCTTGCAATACCTCGTAGGCTTCACCGATTTGCTTAAATTTGTCCGCTGAATCTGCCTCATCCGCAACGTCGGGATGGTATTGCATCGCCAGTTTGCGGTACGCCTTCTTTATCTGTTCCGGACTGGCGTCACGCGGCACGCCAAGCACTTTGTAGTAGTCAGTCGCCAACTCTCATCCTTCTGACAGAAATCTGCCAACATAACGTGCGACAGCGCGCACTGTTGCCATTGTTGCGGGGTAGTCCATGCGGGTAGGCCCAACCACGCCTAGGTTCGCCAACGAATCGGTGTCTGACCCGTAGGTGCTCGCCACCAGGGAAGTAGATCGCAGCGGTTCGTAGGAATTTTCCTGGCCAATCCTAACGGTCACGTTCCCTGCCGTACTTGCTTCGCCTAGGAGCCGCAGCAGCACAACTTGCTCTTCTAAAGCCTCTAATACCGGTTTGACGGTGGTTTCAAACTGATCGGAGAACCTAGTCAGATTTTGTACGCCGCCCACGACAATGCGAGTAGAAGGGTCTAGGTTGAGCATCTCCAACAGCGCGGAGACGACGACCGTTCCCAATATTCTGGTCTCTGGCGGCAGTGACTCCAAGAAGATGCTCAGTGACTCCATCGCCTTTACGGGGTCTAGCCCGATCAGTGCGGCGCTCAGCCGGCCGCGCATATCTGCTATGTCTGATTCGCTGATGCCACTCACATCGACTGGGCGTTGTTCCACATGCCCTGATGAGTCGATCAGAATCACCAACGCCCGTTCTGGGTTGAGAGAGATCACTTCGACACCGCGTACCTTGGTTGTGGCAATGACCGGATATTGTACGATCGCCACTTGTCGGGTGATCTGAGCCAAAAGCCGTACCGTACGTTTGATGATGTCGTCAACGTCCAGTGCTCCGGCCATGAAAGTCTCAATGGCACGGCGTTCTACCGCAGAAAGTGGTTTTATCGCGCCGAGCCGGTCTACGAACAGCCGATACCCCTTGTCAGTTGGGATTCTGCCAGCAGAGGTGTGCGGCTGGGTGATGTAGCCTTCTTCTTCCAAAACCGCCATGTCATTACGAACGGTAGCTGGGGACACATTCAGCTTGTAGCGTTCCACCAGGGTTTTTGAGCCTACCGGCTCCCGCATCGAAACGTATTCGGTGATGATGGCTCGAAGTATGGCGAGTTTACGGTCGTCCAGCATCGAGCCTCCTTCCTGGCACTCTCATTGGTAGAGTGCCAGTCTATACCGGCTGGTGCTGCGATTCAGCTTCACTTACGGCAGCGGCTACACTCGTCGGCATGGTTGACTTCCGTTTAGGTGCATTCACGAGTATTGCTGATCGAGTTTGGATCGCGCCCGCCGAGCCGGAGAGTGTCAATATCGGCCTAGTTGCAGGCGAGTCGCATGGGTTGTTAATCGATACCGGGTCAAGCCCGCAGCAGGGAGCGCAAATCCGCCGTGCTGCCGAAGCTACAGCAGGAGTGCCGCTTTGCGGCGTGTTCGTTACCCATGATCATTATGATCACATCGGGGGGCTGGCAGCTTTTGATGACCTGCCAAGTTATGCCCATGAATCTGTTGCGTCCGCCAGCGAACGCTTTGCATTGGTTAAATCCATCGAATTGGGGTCGCGCCAAGTCGAGCTCGCGTATTTTGGGCAGGCACACACCTTTGGAGATGTGGTGGCGGTGGTGCCTGATGCTGATGTCATTTTCGTCGGCGATCTGCTGGAATCGCTGCAACCGCTACAGTTTGACACTACGTCTTCTTTTTCTGGCTGGGTGAAAGCGCTGGATGGGGTTTGCTCAATGCTCAGTTCTCAGACGTGCTTGATTGTGGGGCATGGCGAAGTTGTTGGCCGAGATTTTGCTTTCGAGCAGCGGTCGCAGCTCGCTATGATCGTGGGAAATGTTGAATATCTGCTACAGCAACACATTCCGAGCGCAGAAGCGTTAACTGCTGGGTTGACTTGGCCATACGACCATGCTGTCATCGAACCGTTACTGCCTCAGATTTACGCCGAGATTCAAAAGACGCTTCCTCGACACAGATAGTAAGCGGCTGCACAGCGACGCCTAACTTGTTATGCCTTCTTAGCCGCCAGCTTTGCGGCGGAATTCACGAGAGCCGCCCATGCGGGAACGTTCGGCCGGACCTTTTTCCTTGTGGTGGCCTTCTGCATGAGCTTCTGAATCGTTTGACTTCTTCTTGTTCAACGCTTCGAGCATTTTTGCCTTGAGATCGTCGTTTTCGGACATAGGGTCAGCATATTCGGGTTTTCCGCTTTTGTCTTGCGTACGCTGCGGGCTAGTTATCTGGCGCTGGTTGCCGCCAACAGGGCGCTGAGGTATCGAGTACAGCAAGAAGTAGGATTCAACGGCCTAGAAGTCGTAGTTTTTGTAGTTTGTCTGATCAATCAACAGCGGCGGGGAAAAGATAATCGTATTCGTAGCTGGTTCTGGAATGACTTCATATTCACCCAGGGCACCAGCTAGGAAAGTTCCAGCTTGGGGAATCTTGTTATCGCAGATACCGCGAGCCACATAAGCAAGGAATTCGCCCTTTTTTTCCTCATCCCAGTACCAAAGGCCGTCAAGTGATTTGTCTTCAAAATATCTGGCGTTTGACTTCGGTGTCGAAACGCCCCAAATCCCGATCTTTCCGCTCTTGCCGTTTGCCTTTACTGCCGCAATCGCACCTGCAACGGCAAACGAGTCGAATGCGAATACTGCTAGCAGGTCTTGATGCTGATTCATTAAGCCAATGGTTTCAGTCATGGATTGCGCAGCGTTGGAGTCACTGAATGTTGGAGCTTCGAAGACGAGGTTGGGATAGGTGGCATTTCCGTATTCGGTGATCGCTCGAATCCACTCGTTTTGGATGGTGGCTTCAGGGGTGGTTGAAATAATTCCAATCGTGCCGCTGTCGCCGTATTTTTCTACGGCAGCATCCACGAAGGATTCCCCCATGTCGGAATATGAAGTGCTTTGGATGAATAAGTCACGCGCGGACGCTGCCACGTCATAGTCCATGCCGACAACCAGAATGCCTCGTTTTTTTGCGGCGATAAGTTCCTCAGCGATCATAGTTGGGTCGTTTGTTGAAAATGCAATGACATCGGGGGGATTGCTGGAGTTGACTAAGTCAGCAATGATTTGTGCCTGATCAGTGGCGTTTACCGTCGCTGGGGCTGTGTAGTGTACGGCGACACCGATTTCGGCTCCTGCCTTATTCGCTCCGGCGGCATTTGCTTCAAATGGTGAAAGACCCTGCTGACTTGGTATCCATGCCAGCGTCATGTCTGAACCCTTGCCGATTGTGGCGTTGGGTTCTGGCGGGGTGCGATCGGCTTCACAGACTCCTACTGGAGTGAATCTTGCCCCAGTAGGGTTTTCGCTGCCAAGCTGTGGCGGCGAATTTAGCCACGGAATCGCAATATTGGTGCAACCAGCTAGCAGTAATCCGAGGACTGTCAGGCACCCTAACAACATCTTGGCGCTTCTGCGGCATGCTTGCACGATTTCTCCTTGTGGTCTGAATAGACATTACGGATACTTGTAAATCTGTCAAATCTGTTGGTGAACCTATCTGAAAATTCTTGGCATTCACACTGATTTTGTTGTTGGAAGCTACTAGGCTCGGCATGTCAGACAGCGGCTAGGTATTAGTTCTGGAATGGAGTATACTTGCTCGGTTGGGCTCTAGCACAGCAATAACTTAATAGGGGGTGACTGGTTTCGACTTGGGACGATAGTTTCAGGAGAAGCGGGTCGAGAAGCAGGGTCAACTCGTTAATGTTCCCTGAAAAATAATAAGTGCCAACAATACGCGCACTGACTTCGCTCTCGCTGCTTAAGCGATCGAAGGGTCAGCCCGGATGTGCCTTCCGTCCGGATACTGGTCTAATCTAAGAAGGCTTGCTTGGTTTGCCGCGTCCGCGGGCAGATCAGGGACTTTTTGCGGACTGGGCTTGTTCGTTACTTGCTGACTAGAGAACGAGAGCCAAGTAGAACGTTGTGTCAGCTGCACCCGGAGAATACCTGTTCCATCTCTTAAGGACGCGGGTTCGATTCCCGCCACCTCCACCATATGTTGGAAGTTCCAACCCTGTCCTCCGCAATGTTTGGAGGCAGGGGTGCGTCTAGGTTGATGGACGGGTGTAACTGGCGAGTGCGCTGCCAGTAGTCGGCGCGCAACCGGTTTTCTGGTTGCATGATCGTGTCGTAGACCTCTTCGAATGTGTGGTCGATGGTCCAGTCTTCGGTAAGGATGATCTTGGTGAAGAACGCTTGGTTGCATAGCCGCCGGGTGGCGGGGTCTAGGCAGAGGTAGAAGTCTTGGGCGTTTGTGGCTAGTGACAGGTAGGCGCGGATGCGGATTTGTGCGTCCTTGCAGCCCATGTCGAACGCTTCGAGACGGGCCTTGATCTGTTGTAGCTGTTCTTCGATCCGTTGTTGTTCGTGTTTAACTTGGCTGCTGGTGATCGCGTCGTCGTAGA
>WRJP01000034.1 GCA_009778535.1 Propionibacteriaceae bacterium
TCCTACGCCTGACTCGACACCGACTCCATCAGCGACTGCGACATCGGGAGCGGAGACATCGCCTCCCGAAACGTCAAATCCTGCCACGCCCACGCTTGGCGAAGACGGTGATCAGGATTATCCTCCAGCTGGTTATGACGACGATCCCGATGGGGAAGACGCCCTCGACGAGCCATTTGACGACTATTCCACACTCATATTGTTGCTTAGTGTGGGCGGGGTGGCTCTGATCGCAGCTGCGATTGTGCTGCTGAAGAAGTAATAATGAGCACCCTCATCGACACCACGCAGATGTATCTGCGAACCATCTACGAGTTAGTCGAAGAAGGAGTGCCGCCACTGCGGGCGCGTATCGCAGAACGGCTGCAACAAAGCGGCCCAACAGTGTCGGAAACTGTGGCTCGGATGGAACGCGATGGGATGCTGCGGATGCTCACTGACCGTCAAATAGTTTTGACTACCAAAGGTGTGGGTTTGGCGGCTCAGGTAATGCGGCGGCACCGGCTTGTTGAATGTCTGCTCACCCAAATCATTGGGTTGGACTGGAGCCTGCTGCATGAAGAAGCGTGCCGCTGGGAGCATGTGATTTCTACCGAAGTTGAAGAACGCCTCGTGAGAATCTTGAAACAACCCACGCACTCGCCGTATGGAAATCCAATACCAGCACTGGGTGAACTGGGGATGGACAAAACCAGTGACCAGTCGGCGCGGAAGGTATTGCCGCTAAGTGCAATTCCGGAGGATGGACAAGCACATAATGTGATGATTGAGCGTTTAGGTGAGACGCTTCAGTATCCGGCGATTTTGACGCAGTTGGCTCAACTTGAGGCATTTCCTGGCCGAGATGTCACGGTTTTCGCAACTGAGGCAGCTTTTGTCATAGCAACGCAGTTGGGTGAAATGCAGTTTTTACCTGATCTTGCTGACAGTATTTTCGTTGTAGTGGGATAATTGACGGTAGTTAATAGTTTTCGATTTGGAAAGCCCCAGATGAAAGGCGAACATGACTCTGACACTTACACAAGAAAATTTTGAAGCAACCGTGACTGCCGACGGTATCGTCGTCGTTGACTGTTGGGCTGACTGGTGTATGCCATGTAAGCGTTTTGCCCCAGTTTTTGAAGCTGCCGCTGCGAAATATCCCGATGTCGTATTTGGCAAGGTTGATACTCAGGCCGAGCAGGAATTGGCGGCCGCGCTCCAGATTCAGGCTATCCCAACGATCATGGCATTCCGCGACGGAACTATGGTTTTCCGCGAAGCGGGCGCTTTGAGCGCCGCCCAACTGGACGAGTTGATCACGCAAGTGCAGGCACTGAACATGGACGAACTCGACTGAGTGCTTTTTCACAGTTGGTTCGGTGCCAACTGTAGGTTGGGGTACGCCGTCGGGAGTACTGCGCTGCATGCAGTTGCAGTGCGCAGCACAGGGTCGAAATCAGTGTAGAAAAATCAGGAGAAGCAGTAGATTCAATCTGTAAATAGTTTTTAGCGGTGGTAGGCTGTTATTACTTTATGCTTAAAGGCAATGGAGGCTATATATGTTCTGTTCTAACTGTGGCGCAAAGAGTGACGGTGGAAACTTTTGCACAAATTGCGGCACTTCGCTTCAAGCTCTGGCACCAAGTGCCGAACAGCAGCCCAGAAAGAAAAGTCGGGCACCGCTAATCGCAATAGTTGCGGTGGTATGCGTCGGGCTAATAGCTGGACTCGCAATAGGAATTCCTTGGGCATACAACCAGTTTGCCAGTCCCAACGTTCCGACGCCGTCCCCTACTGCCGCCGTGACCCCCACAGCCACCCCGACTCCCACGGTTTCGCAAACCACGGATATTCCGGCACTGTCTTGGGAAAACGGTACTAAAGAAGTGTGGCGCAGTTCCGATGACAACCAATACATCCATTTTGTTGAGTTCTCGCAGTCAGTCTGGTTGGCATATGGCTTTGGTTTTAACTATGGCCATGGCTGGAGCGATGATGCTCCTATTGTTGCGGTTGACCCTGCAACTGGAGAGATCCTTTGGAAAAGTTTGATAAAAGGACAATGTGCGGACCAGCCAACTGATTCTGGGGTTCTGGTTTGTGTAGAGGGTGCCTTTGATCAGCTTTCGGTTCACTATCGTGATGCGGTGACTGGCGAACAGTTGCGGGAAGTCTCATCAGCAAGTTGGGGTTGGCCTGATGGCATGATGCCAGTTTTGGTAACAGCTGTTGGAGATGATGTCATCATTGCCGGCGCTACATTATTGACTGACGAACCCATCCTGTATCGAGTAGATATTGTTCGCATAAGTGCAAATGGTTCAGTCGTATGGAAGACAAGTGAACCTGAAGTTGACGAGTATCGACTTTCGGAAGCGACTATCAGACACGGTGTTTTGTCTATTCCACCACTTCTGATTGATATCGCTACCGGGGATTCACTGCTGGGTGCTGGCGGTTTCCCCGCTGAATCATATGGATTCCTCGCTGAAAATGTGTTACACGGAAATGTTGATAGCTGGACTGCGATCACATTCCCTGACGGTACTACTGGGACAGTGCTGGATTTTGACGACAAGAGATTTGACGAGGTGAACTTGGTTGAAGGTATGGCAGGTCAACCACTCTTGTTGCTTCAAATGGCCAGCGATTGCAGCATTCAAGCAATTAACCCCACACTCGGTGCACAGAACGTTTGGAGTGAGCCTGTGCAATCGAGCGAATCGTGTGAGGACGATTATGCCGGCGTAGAAGCTTCCACAAAAGGACAGTATTTAACGTTACGATATCATTCCGGGCAAGTTATGCTGCTTGATATTAGCTCCGGCGATATCGTTTGGCGAGTCGATTTGGGTTTAGACTTTGGCGGATACTACACCTATCTTGGTGTGCTATCGGACGGTTCTGTGATCCTTAACTCTGATGACGATGGTAAAAAAGACGTACCGGAGTTCAAGCTATTGGCAGCTAGCGACGGCGAAATACTCGCTGAAAGCCATGGCTTTATCTCGCCGGTATTGGATGGAAGAGGTATTTTCGTCTATGGCGAGAATGGCCTGTCACTGCTAGTCCCGGCCTGATAGCCTGAAATCGTTCTACTCTTGAAGCTATCGGAGGTTTTTCATGTTCTGTTCTAACTGTGGTGCAAAGGGTGACGGTGGTAACATTTGCACGAATTGTTCCGCTCCGCTTCAAGGTCAGGCATCGGATGTCGAACAACAGCCCAGAAAGAAGAGTCGGGCACCGCTGATCGCAGTCGTGACGCTGGCTTGTGTGGCTTTGGTGGCCGGATTAGCTGTAGGAATTCCTTGGGCATATAACCAGTTCTTTGATCCCAACGTCGTTCCGACGCCGCCTCCTACTGCTTCCGCGACCCCGACTGATGCTCCTACCCCTTCTGTCATACAGACTCCCATTGCCGCTACGCCGACGACCACTCCAGCGGTGTCATGGGCAAATGGCGCCACCGAGTCCTGGCGTCTTCCAAACGACGATGATCGTTTTGGGTACGGGCTTGTCGGATATGGGTTTGCATACTATTCAGAGTCGGTCTGGATTGCCAGTTTCCTGGAAGGCGACATCACTTCACGTGTCACAGCAATAGATCCCACAAAGGGTGAGATTCTTTGGGAAACATGGATTGCTGGGACGTGCGCGGAGCAGCTAAGCATTTCCGGTGAACTCGCCTGTATCGCCGGTAACTACGACCAGCCTTCCATCTTTTTCCTGAACCCTTCCACCGGTGAGAAGCTAAGGGAAGTGTCGCCGTCAGCTTTGGCTTTGCCCAAATCGACAGTTGCATCCGTGATTGAACCTTTTGGAGATGATCTGATAGTGGCTTTCCATGAAGTGCTGAACGACAATTGGCTTGGGGAGGGAGCAGAATTAGGTGATCTTTATCTTGCTCGACTCAAAGCAGATGGCACGCTAGTCTGGAAGGCTGAACTGAGTCCCAACTTCGGAAATAGTACTAGCCATTCGGTAGATGTGCTGTCTGATGGGTCTGTGCTAGTAACACCCTGGTCACCTGAAGAAGATTTTGAACCAAAGTTCATTATCTACTCAGGTACCAACGGAGCCGTACTGATACAAGGCGATGGCGAGGCGGAAGTCGTTCCAGGTGGGAAAGCGGTTATCACCTATGACGGTAATGACTATGCCCTTCTTACCCCAGCGTGAAACGGTTGATCTTAGTTTGACAGTTCGTAGAGTGCTATGGACGCAGCAACGGAAGCGTTCAAGGATTCGATAGCTGATGAGATCGGGATAGCAGCCAGGACATCACAATTTTGTTTGACCAGACGCGACAGGCCTTCACCTTCGGAGCCGATGACCAATAACACAGGTTGGTCTGAACTTAGCGCCGCAGAGATTTCTACTTCGGCGTCACCATCGAGTCCAATGACGGTGAAATTCGCATCGGCGAAAGCCTTGATCGTGCGGTTCAGGTTGGTAACTTTAGCTACCGGTATTCGGGCGGCAGCTCCTGCCGAAGTTTTCCAAGCGGCCGCAGTGACTTGAGCTGAACGACGTTCTGGAATGATCACCCCATGCGCGCCGAAGGCGGCGGCGGAACGGATGATCGCACCCAGATTCCGGGGGTCGGTGATCGAATCTAAGGCCACCACGACTGCACCAGAGGTTGCTTGCAGCGCCTTCTCCAATACCTCTTCGGCGTCGGCATAGTCATAGCGCGGTAATTTGATTGCCACGCCTTGGTGGACTCCGCCACCGGTGAGCTGATCTAGCTCGGTTCTGGTTGCTTGCAGCAGCGGGATGCCATGATTGGCCGCATAGGCGAGAATGTCACGCAGTCGGTCGTCACGCTCCACACCATGTGCCACGTATGCACTTTGAATCGGAATTCCAACCTGTAGCGCCTCCCATACCGGATTCCTGCCGATCACCCAATCAGCACCAGCAGTTGCGGTCTGCCGTACCCGAGCACCCGTGCGTGAAGCCTTCGGTTTTCCCCCTTGGGTTCGGGCGGGTTCGTCCGGTTTACGGGAGCGATACGCCTTGTGGTAGACCCTATCTTCAGCTTTGGGAGTAGGCCCCTTGCCTTCTAGCGAACGCCGAATGCGACCCCCAGAACCGGCTGTCTGTTTACGTGCCATGTGACAATCATCCCATCATGGGAGGGTTTCAAAAAACCTAAGCCAGAGTTTTCAGCAAAGCTGTAGCTATCGCTGCCACGCCTTCACCGCGGCCGGTCAGTCCCAGCCCATCTGTGGTTGTCGCGCAAACACTCACCGGTGCGCCAAGTGTTTGCGAAAGAACGCTTTCAGCCTCGCTACGTCTAGGTGCAATCTTAGGGGTGTTGCCAATGATCTGAACGGCGACGTTTTCGATCACGAAACCTGCCATAGTGATCAATCTGCGGGTTTCCTGTAGGAAAGCTACCCCCGAAGCGTTCTCCCATTCAGCGGCATCAGTTCCAAAATTGGAGCCGAGATCACCCAGGTTCGCAGCTGAAAGCAGAGCGTCACAGATTGCGTGGGCGGCGACATCGCCGTCGGAATGGCCGACTAACCCGGCCGGTTCGTCTGGGAAACTGATCCCAGCTAGCCACATCGGGACTCCAGCGGCAAGCCGGTGAACGTCGGTGCCGATTCCGATTCTGCTGCTCATCAGTGCTCCTGCTCCACGTACTAGCTAGAGCCTATCGCTTCCTCTTGACCGAGAAAACGCGAGACCGCCCGGTCGGCAGGACGCAGCAAGAGTTCAAGTGGTGCAGCCAGTTGCAGCAGCTTACCGTCGGCCATGACCGCAATCCGGTCGGCGATGGTGAAGGCCTCGTACTGGTCGTGAGTCACATAGATCGCCGAAGTGTGCGTCGCGCGGATAATGGTTCCCAGTTCAGCCACCAAATGCTCCCGCAATTTTCGATCTAACGCAGAGAGCGGCTCGTCAAGCAGCAGTAGCTTTGGCTTGGGGGCGAGCGAGCGCGCTAAAGCGACGCGTTGGGCTTGCCCACCGGATAGTTCAGTTATTTTCCGTTGCTCATGACCATTTAGCTTCACCAGCTCCAGCAGTTCGCTAACTCTTTGCTGCCTTTGCGGTTTTGGCCACTTTGACAGCCCGTAGCTGATGTTTTTGGCTACGTTCAGATGCGGAAATAACTGTCCGTCTTGGAACATGACCACAAAGCCGCGCTCATGCACTGGCGTGGTCTTCAGGTCTTGGCCGTCCCAGCACACTTGACCGTCTGCTAAGGGTTCCAACCCGGCAACTGCCCGCAGCAGCGACGTTTTTCCTGAACCTGATTTACCTAGCAGCGCCACGATTTCACCCGGAGCAACCGTGAAGCTCACATCGTCAACAGCGACCAACTCGCCGTAGCGTATGGTTGCGTTAGCTACCTGCAAACCTCTCATACCCATCCTGTTGTTTTGGGGCCAATCCATTCCGCTAAGGCCATTATCACACCGGTCAGTGCTGCTAGCACCACGCACGCGGCCATTGCCATTCCAAAATTCTCAGCTCCAGGGCGCGAGATCAGTCGAAAAATCAGTACCGGCAATGTGGGACGATCCGGACGAGCCAAAAACGATGTCGCCCCGAATTCACCCAGGGAAGTTGCAAAGGCAAAACCAATGGCCAACCCGATGCCTCGCGACAAATAGGGCAGGTCAATACGGGTCAAAATACCAGCTGGACTAGACCCCAGACTGGCTGCGGCTTCACGCATCCTGGGGCTGATCGCGCGCCAGGTTGGCAGTAGAGTTCGCACCACCAGCGGCAGGGCGACCATCGCCTGCGCAAGAGGTATCAACACCCAGGAAGTGCGCAAATCCAGCGGGGGACGGTTCAGCGTGATCAAAAACCCGAAACCGATTGTGACCGCTGATACTCCCAGGGGCAGCATGAACACTGAATCCAACAGATTCAAAGCGCGCCGTCCGGATTTGGTTTTGGGTCGGCGGGAGAGTAAATAGCTCACTTGGATTCCCAACAGTACCGCGATTCCCATTGCCATAGTCGCCGTCATCAGGGAGTTCAAGATCGCCTGCCACACCGAGGCGGCCATCCCTGGGGACACTACCGCCAGTGCAGCGTAATTACCCAAACCAAATCCAGAGCGGGTGTGAAGTGAGCGCCAAACTAAATTCGCCATTGGTGCTGCCAACAAGCCGAACCCTACCAATGCCGTAATGGTAGTTGGGAACCAGTCGGCGACTCGTAGCGGTTGGGTATTTTCATCGCTGCGCAGCTTTAGCGCAGTTTCGTTGCGGGATCGTGCAATATTGGAAACTATTAGGGTCGCTGTTACTATCACCAACTGCACTATGGACAGCGCCGCGGCTGCTGGAAGGTTCAGAAGTTGCGTCGTTTGATAGTAAATCTCAGTTTCCACTGTGCCGTAGTTCGCCGGAGCCAAGATCAAGATGATTCCGAACGCTGAAGCGCAGAACAAAAATGTCAAAGCGGCTGCTGCGGCAATTGCAGGTGCCAGCCCCGGCAAGGTGATCGTAATGAAAGCCTTGAATCGGGTGGCTCCCAGACTGCGGGCAGCATCGCTAGCACGCGGGTCTAGTCTGCTCCATAGCACCCCGACAGTGCGTACCACCACCGAATAGTTGAAGAAGACAAGCGCTGCGATGATGCTCACGAATGAGTCGCCCAAGCCCAAAAACCCCAGCGGCCCTTGCTCGTTGATCAGAGCCCGGAATGCCACTCCGACCACGACCGACGGGAGCACGAAAGGGATGGCGACGAGCGCTTTCACCAGGTTGCGCCCTGGGAAGCTACGGCAGTAGAGCACGAATGCGCCCGGAATTCCCGCCAGAACAGCAACCACGGTTCCGACACTGGCCTGGAGCAGGGTTTGTCCCAGGATGCGCCAGGTGCGTGCGGACTCGAAAACCGAACTGACTTCAGCCAAAGTGAAGCCTTCGGCGTTGACGAAACCGCGACCCACTAGGGTCAACATCGGCCAGATAAAGAAGGTGGCCAAAAAGACGATAGGGATGACGCCCGCAGCGACTGACCAGGTACGCAGGCTCACTTTCGCTGCCATGCGACCAGGTGCGCTAGCGGACGTCATCATTTATCCGATTACAGTTTCGGTCCAAGCCTTTATCCAGGTATCACGCTGGGCTGAAACCACGGTGGCATCAAGCAAGATCGGGTCTTTCACCATCGAGGTGTATTTTGCCCAATCCGGCGGCAGCGTCACCTGGTCGTCTACTGGCGACATGTACATCAGGTCTGGAATTGAGGCTTGCACTTGGCTGCTGAGCAGAAAATCGATGAATTTCCTAGCACCGACTTCATTTTGGGCACCCTTTATGATGCCGACGTACTCCACTTGCCGTACGCAGGTTTCCAGCAGAGCTTGAGTGGGCGATTCGGCGTTCTTGCCAGCTTCGTACATCGGCGAGGACGCATAGGACAGTACTAGCGGGCGAGAGCCTTTGCCTTCTGAACCTGAGAATTCGGTGTAATAGGCTTCCGTCCAACCTTGCGTGACTTTCACGCCGTTGTCTTTCAAGGCGCTCCAGTATTCCAGATAATCTGGATCGCCTTTAACAGCTATGGTGCCTGCCAAGAAGGCCAGTCCTGGTGAGGAGGAAGCTGGGTTAGTGACGACTAGCAGGTTTTTGTATTCCGGTTTGGCCAGGTCGTCGAAGGTTTGTGGGATTGGCAGATTTTTGGCTTCAAACCAGGCTTTGTCGGCGTTGAGGCAGACATCGCCGTAGTCTATTGGGGTCAACGAACCGATTTGGTCTGCCGCCAACGTGCTCGCTGCTTGGGGCAGCGCAGCAGAGCTGTATGGGCTGAGCACGCCTTCTTTGATGGCTCGCCCTGCCAAGGTGTTGTCGATTCCGAAAACCACATCTCCCAAAGGGACATCCTTGGAGAGGATAAGTTGGTTCACGATGGTGCCAGCGCTTCCGGGGGATACGTAGCTAACTTCGTATCCGCTTTCGGCGGCAAATGCAGCTTTGGCTTCGTCACTGATTGCAAACGAACCGTGGCTGATGACTACCAAGGTGTTCGATTCACTCAGTTGGGGCGTGGGCGTTCCAGCAGACTGCGTTGGGGTCGGTGACGCTGCTGGCGTTCCGGCGCATCCTATCGTTGATATGAGTAGCAGCAGACTTGCCGCAACCGCGATTTTTCGCATTATTCCTCCATTTCATTGGAGGGCTTGACCGCACTTCCCAACGTAGCACGCCCGTGCTTTTGTTGAGACGTAAAGCCAAGGAGATCTCGACTTCCTTCGCCGGTATTATCCGGATCAGGTTCGAGGGTAAGCGTTTCCGCACTCTCAGCCTTGTGGGCTCCCCTGTCTGAACCCAACTTTAGCACTACTCCTACCGGCAGGTGTTCGGCGTCTTTTACACACAAGTGCAGTGCAAGGGCGACCAATGAGCTTGAAGTCAGTACGGTTTGCAGAGGATTTCATGCACCCTGGTGTCAAGCAGTTGTGCAGAGTAGGAAGGGGTAAGAACGCAGGCGGTGTCAAGACCCCTGCCAGTTCCAGCTATCGCAACGACGGGGCGGCCATAGGTGGCGCGGCCTGCATCCAGCGTCATAGCCCCAATTTCTACACACACTTTCACGCCAGCGCTAAGCATTCGCAGCGCATGGGCGATGATTTCGACTGGATAAGCGCCGCTGAACTTGCCGCTGATCGACCGCTCTGCTCCACTTAGGGCATGTCCGGCTGTCACTACAATAGCCCCTGCTGCTTCGAGCGTGATACGCGAAGCATCTGATAGTGAATTCTCTCCTGGATTGAATTTCCCCCAGGCGTGAGACACTGCGACTATTTTTCCGGCGAAATCCAACTCGATGGCCTTGTCGAGCGCAGCAAAGGCGGAAGTTCCAGTAGTGGTAGCCACAATCACATCAGTGGACAATTCCATTGCTTTTGCGAACGCAATTTGTAGTGTTGGTTCGGTGTTCTGGGGTGAGACAGAATCAAATACCAGCATCGGAGACCTCACATTTTAGATAAATAGAAAATACGACTAAAAGCATTTACACAGCTTTGTTCAGTTTACGGTGCCAGCATAGCCAGCAACTCCGCTACCGGCGTAGTTTCAAAAGAATCAATCGCAGCCACCAGCGGTGCCACAGGCGATTCCCAGTCTCCGTGTTGTAGGCACGACCGCAGTTTTTCCACTAACCGCGCCTTCGGGAGACTGCCGGGGCTTCCAGCAGGTGATTCATTTCTAACTTGGTGCGTTACTCCAGAATTGAGACGTACCGTAACGATACTGGGTCTGGGCTGTCCCCATTCATAAGCACCTTCCAAACCCGAATCAGCTCTAAGTTGAATCTTGCTCAGCAGCGGACGGATTTCCAGTTGCTGCACTGCGGCATCGGTGAAATCAGCCATGTCTAGCGTCCCAGAGACTAAGAGCCGAGCCAAACAGTAGTGGATACTAAATTTGCCTTCGAGTCCGGTTTGTGGGCGATCGAAACGCAGATTGTTCGCAGCCACCTTGGTCACAGCCACATCAATTTCACTGACCTCAGCCGCACTAAAGAGACCTTGCGAGAGCATTTCTAGCATAGCTTCAATCCCGCTGTGGGTAGAGCCACAGGAAGGATAAACCTTGGTCGTGATACCTGGGTCAATAACCTTCCACGGTTTTCCTAACTCTAGCTTCGGGCGGGTGATTACTTCAGAAGCTGGCGAAAATGCCTGCATGAAACCAAGCGACCCCTCTAGTATCTCGGTATCTGCGCTAAAACCTCGCTTGGCCAATTCCACAGCCATGACTGCGTTCCGTGCTGCGTTTCCGGCGTGGAGCGGCTTGACATCAGTCCCGAAATTCTGCCGTAATCCTCCAGCACTTGATGCGGCAATTGAGATCGCACGCATGGTCTCAGCTGGCGACAGGTGAACTAGATTGGCCGCGGCAGTAACCGCTCCAATTGTCCCAACCGTTCCGGTGCCATGCCAGCCATGCAAGTAGTGGGCAGGATTCATCGCATAACTGACGGCGATAGCGCACTCGAACCCGACAGCATAGGCCGCAATGATGTCTGTGCCAGTCAAACCGTCACGAGCCGCCAATGCCAGCAGGCCAGGCAAGATGACGACGCTAGGATGTCCGCTCATGGCGAAACAGTAGTCGTCAAAGTCAAGGGCATGACCAGCCGTGCCGCAAAGCAGAGCCGCAGACGCGATATCGTAACGACCTCGCATTCCCGGAACAATGGCTGATCCGCGCATCCCAAGCCCGTCTAAGGTTTCTGCCAGGCGGCGAGTCACCGGCTCGTTGCGCCCTGCGATGATCACGCCAAGAGTGTCAACGACCAGCTTTCCGATGACCTCGGCAGCGTCGTCTGGAATATCGCGGCGGTTAATGTTGGAGGCGAAGTTAGCAAGTTCAGCTGTCGCTCCAAGCCAAGGTTGCGCCGCTGTCATTGCCTTAATCCTTTCATTTACTTGCGCTGATGCTGGCATCAGAGTTTTCAGGTCGCGGGTTCTTTTTCTTTGCCAGACCCATGCTTGCGAGCGGTGGAAGTTGCTAATGTTTTAATCTGATCCCAGAAAAGCAGGAAAATCGCAAGAACTAAGCCGCCAATCACGATAGGACGAGTGAAGAACCCAACCAGGCCGTCAGTCATGATCAGGCCGCGTCGCAGATTCGCTTCCATTATTGGCCCCAAAACGTATGCAAGCGCAACTAGCGCCACCGGATATTTTTGTTTGTCGAGTAGATAGCCGACTAAACCAGCAATGAAAGCAATTAAGACATCGAACATCTGCCACCGCAGAGCGTATACGCCGACTACGACCAGAGCCGCAGTGGCGGTGAGAACTACTGCCGGAGACACACTAGTAACGTAGATAGCCGGTTTTATTAGGATGAAGCCAATAACAGCTAAGACGAGAGTGGCGGTTATCATGCCGCCAAAAGTTGCGTACAAAAGTTGTGGACGCGACTCAAAAAGTTTCGGACCTGGCACCAACCCCTGCGCCGTCAGCGCCGCCATGATCACGACCATTGCAGGGGCGCCGGGAACGCCAAGACCAAAGGTGGGGATCAATTCTCCGCCGATTGCAGCGTTATTTGCACTCTCAATACCAGCTAGCGCGCCCCGGGAACCTTTTCCAAATTCGCTGCGTCGCCGTCCTCGGCCAATGAAACCATAGGTTAGAAAAGCCGCAATCGAGCCACCAGCGCCCGGGACAGCCCCGATGAAAGTTCCAACGCCTGCGCCAAGAACGCTCGGCCCAGCTATCTCACGCAAATCAGACTTGGTCAGCATGACACGGAGCTTTTGCCGCACCGGCTTCACCCAGGTAGACACGTTGGCAGCGGCGAAAACCTCTCGGAAAGCAAGCAATCCAATGATGACCGGGAGCATATCAATGCCGCTGTGGAGTTCGGCGATCCCAAAGGTAAACCTGTCGGTTCCGGTATTCGGATCTGTTCCTACACAAGAAAAGAGCAGACCAATCGCAGTCGCAACAATTCCCTTTATTACATCATTCCCAACTAAGGCAGCTCCTGACACCAAGCCGACCAATACGATCACAAACATCTCGGGAAAGAGCAGCCGAACCGCGAATTGCGACAGCGGAATAACTGCAAGGATAAAGATCGTGATACTCACCAACTGTCCAAAGATGGAGGAGACCAGGCTGATGGCCATGGCTCTGCCGCCCTCTTTGCGCTGATGCATCGGGTAGCCTTCGATGGCAGCCATCATGCTTGACGTAGTTCCAGGTATTTTCAACAAAATCCCGGGAACTGAACCGGCGTATGAGGCAGCAATGAAAACCGAGACAAGCAGCAAGACCGCATCTTCAGCAGAGATAGTCAACGCCAGTGGCAGCATCAGTGACATCCCCACTGGCGGGCCTAGCCCGGGAGCTGCGCCTACGAGCCAGCCTACAAGCACCCCAAGGACAATGACGAGCAATGAATCGGGTTGAAAACCGTACGCAAGACCATCTAAGAGTTGCTCAAAATTCACGGATTCTCACACCTTTCAACGTACCGATTAAGAAGGGGCTAGGGCAATATGACATGCAAAAGCCTCTCAAAAAGGAAGTAGAGCCCGACAGAGCTGACGATTGGGAAAAGCACCAATATCAATTTCTTCCGAGTTCCATAGGTGATTAACAACGCGAGAGTAAACCCTATAGTCGCTGGGATGAAGTGAATAAGCGGGAGCACTAACCAATAAACCACGAAGAGCCCGCACACTATGAGTGTGGTGAAATTTCTTGATCCGGTTCTTGGCTCCTTTGGTTTAACACGTCGCAGTCCCACCAGCACTGCACCAAGAAAGAGAATCCCCGCTATCACCTGAGGAAAAAGTGCTGGGCCTAGAGGATCAACGATTTTTCCTTTCGAAATAAATAAACTCCCTACGAAAAAGACACCAGCCACAAGGGCAGTACCGACGGCGACCAACCGATCAGCTATGCCGCCTTCTTCACCATGACCCGAGTTGGTGTCGTCTTGCTCCGACGCGAAGGAGTCTGAAGAATCCTCGCTGCCGACTTCATCCTCTTTCTGAAAGTCGGCAGCGTCTGCATCCATACCACTGGCTACCTCCTCACCGCAGGCCACTTCCTCGTTTCTTGAGTTGTTTGCGGCAGCTGCGGCTGCTGGTAGGCCAGTCATCGTCTTTCCTTCCTTATTTCCTTACCGATCTAGCGGACGGGTAGCTAGGCCGAGCTCTTCGAGTAGCGGATGGACAGTCTTGAGTTGCTGTACCTCATAGTCACGAACGTCCTGTGGATTCCACGCCCGAATGTCCGAAGTTTCTGAGTAAGCGCTCTGGAAACGCTCATCGGCGATGGAAAGCTTGAACATTTCAAGCAGCCATGCTTTGTGAGCCTCCGGAACTCCAGGTACCGTCCCGTATCCTGTCAGGTTGCCAGAGGGGATATTAAAGCCAAGCTCCTCCAGCGTTGGCACGTCAGGGATAATGGAAAGCCGCTCTGAGCCGGTCAAAGCCAAGAGTTTGAAACTATCTTCGGCACCCAACTGATAGCTGAATGCTGCAAGATCAGCGCCACCGCCAAGCATGACGGTCTTGCTCTCGCCGGTTCCATCGGTAGGAATGAAGCGAATTTCGACATCATTTGCGGCAGCCCACGCCATCACAGCAATGTGTACCCCGCTACCAGTACCAGAGGCGACAACCCGCATCTCACCTGGATGTTCCCGACCCCAGGCAGCCAGTTCTTCAAGAGTGTTCCACGGAGCATCCTTGGGAACTGCAAATACGAAAGGCGTATAGACCACTGCCGTGACAATGTCCAAATCTTCAAGTTGAG
>WRJP01000035.1 GCA_009778535.1 Propionibacteriaceae bacterium
GCCATCCCATTTAGCTGGAGATAATGCTCCGCTACTGGTCACGGTGTAAGCCTTCGAGTTGCCGTTGTATTTGAAAACCAACTTGGTGACGTTAGTGCTTGTTTTGACTGTGTAAGTGAAACCAGTAGCGGTCGTTCCCGAAGTAGGCGAAGCACCCACAGAACTAATCGTAGGGGCAGCTGGTTTGGGTGGTGTCGTTCCTGGTTTGTTGACTGTGACTTTGAAGGATTTGGCTGCGCCTGCCAGTGTGCCGTTGTAGGGAGTGACGGTGATTGTGCGGTTTCCGGCAGCCATCTTGTCATTTTTGATGGTCCAAGTCCTGACTGAGCCGCTAGTAGAAACTGATGCTGTGGTCGTGCCATCCCATTTAGCTGGAGATAATGCTCCGCTACTGGTCACGGTGTAAGCCTTCGAGTTGCCGTTGTATTTGAAAACCAACTTGGTGACGTTAGTGCTTGTTTTGACTGTGTAAGTGAAACCTGTAGCGGTCGTTCCCGAAGTAGGCGAAGCACCCGCAGAACTAATCATAGTAGGGGCAGCGTTTGCTGTTGCGGGTTGGGCGAGGAGGCCAAATCCTAGAGAAATGGCGATCATGAATGAAACTAGAATTTTCGGTTTTTTACTCACTGTGGTGCGTTTCCTTCCTACGCTAGTGGTTTACTGAGGGAATCTTAGTTAAAGTTCAGTTAAACCCAAGCTGTGGAAACTTGTAGTTTCGGCTATGTTTTCGCTGGGGGGGGGTAACCCTTTTTGACAAGGTGTTATAGAAATACCGACACTTAATAAACTAAGTAAAATTACTTAGTTCTGAGCTGTGCAAATTTGCGATCCCAACTGTGAAAAACATGGGTCGGTCTATCGATCCTGCGACGCTGCAATGCAGCGCGACAGGATGACGAATTAGGAGATGTTGCCGTCACTAGTGGCCGTCTATATGGGGCCAGTGAGATAGAGTTACCTCATGCCTACTTTTGCCCCGTTTAGGGCTTACCGATATGCGCCAGGTACTGATTTTGCTGCCGTCATCGCTCCACCATACGACGTGCTCTCAGACGCCGAGATCGCCGAGTTGAAAGCCCGCGACCCGCATAACATCACCCATATCGACATTCCGGCAGGCGGCGACCTCTCCCGCCCAGGACAGATAGCTGCGGTTTCCAGCGACGAAGATCCTTACATCACAGCAGCGAAAACCATGCAGGATTGGCTGAATTCTGGAGTGCTCGTGCATGACGACGTCCCTTCCTACACGATCTGCCGGATGCGGTTCACCGACGCAACTGCAACCCAGCGCGAGATTGTCGGAGTGCTGGGCGGACTTGAGGTCGTAGATCAAGATGCCCCAGGAGTCTTGCCGCATGAACGTACTACCCCGAAAGCTGTCAGTGACCGGCTAGACCTGACCAGGGCGACTGGTGCCAACCTGTCTCCGGTTTGGGGGCTTTCACTGGCGGCTGGATTGACGGCAGCGCTGGCTACTCCTGGCATCGTGGTAGGCGAGTTGGAACATGAAGGAGTGCTGCATCGCGTCGAGCGCATTGACGATCCTGCAAGAATCGCCGAAATCACAGCGATAATCGCCAAAGACGACGTACTCATAGCGGACGGGCACCACCGCTATTCCATTTCACGTACCTACCGCGACGAGGTGCGTGCCGCAACGCAGCGCAATGACAGTGCAGCGGAGTTCACACTGACCTTCGTGAGCGAATTAGTCGAAGATCAACTCGCAATCGAAGCTATCCATCGACTCTACAGCGGCATTCAGTTCCAGGAGTTGCGCGAAATCTTGACGCAATCCTTCGACATCGTCGCAGTGACGGCTCCGATTGATCGCAATGTGCTGCGTGAAATGGTGTCACTCGGCAGGCTAGTCCTCCTCGAACCGACCGGTAGTGCTCATTGGTTGATTCCCAGACCGGAAGTCTTTGCCCAGGTACGCGAGATTGACGGTGCCTATCTGGAACATGCGCTCGGGGCTGCCGCAGCGGAAATGACAGTGAGTTTTCAGCATGGCCTTTCCGAAATGCTGGACGCGGTAGCCTCCGGAGATTACGCGGCCGGAATTCTGATCAGACCCACTTCGTTAGCGGAAATTCACCGCACTGCACGGCTTGGTTTGCTGATGCCGCCCAAATCCACCTTCTTCACGCCGAAGCTGCGAACAGGTTTTGTCATCAGACCTACCGGAGCGCAACAGTAATCGCTGCAATCAGGGCTAGATGGTTAGGCTGAACTTAAAAACTCGCCAGCAAAAGCTGCAAAAAACCGATAGCCTTTGATTTCAACAACCCCATTGCAACGACGATAGTTCCTAACGAGGAGGAGAGAATGTCACGAGTCCAAAGCGAAAAATGGCGCAGCAAGTTGATGTCAGCCCAAGATGCGGCAGCATTGATAAAGCCTGGGGCGAATGTAGGAGTGAGTGGGTTCACTGGTTCTGGCTATCCAAAGGTTGTGCCGGTGGCGCTGGCCGAGTTAATCAAAGCAGCGCATGACCGCGGCGAGGATTTCAAGGTTGGCCTTTTCACGGGCGCTTCGACTGCTCCCGAACTGGACGGCGCGTTAGCGCAGGTTGACGGCATTAGTGTGCGGATGCCCTACCAGTCTGACCCTGATATGCGGAATCGAGTCAACGCCGGCGACAGCGTTTACGTAGATGCTCACCTTTCACATTCAGGGCCGCAGGTAATGGCTGGCCATTATGGAAAACTGGATGTAGCCATCATTGAATTGACCGCGATCACGGCAGATGAACGTCTGATTCCATCATCTTCAGTCGGCAACAACGTCTCTTGGATACAAGCTGCCGATGCTGTCATTTTGGAAGTCAACGCCTGGCAAGACGCAGGCCTGGAAGGGATGCACGACATTTGGTACGGCGTTGCCCTACCGCCAGATCGGGTTCCGATTCCGATCACATCAGCAGGACAGCGTATCGGTCAGGCGTACTATGACATTCCTTTTGAAAAGGTCGTAGCCATTGTAGAAACCGATAGTGCTGACCGTAATACGCCGTTCAAACCGCTCGACGACGACTCCAAGAAGATAGCCAACTTCTATCTTGATTTCCTCACTAACGAGGTGAATCATGGGCGGCTACCGAAGAATTTGCTCCCGCTGCAATCTGGAGTGGGAAACATCGCTAACGCCGTCCTATCGGGATTGCTAGATAGCCCGTTTGAACAACTGACGTCGTATACCGAGGTGATTCAAGATGGCATGGTCGATCTGATTGATAGCGGCAAGCTGATTGCTGCATCGGCGACGGCTTTCTCGTTGAGCCCCGAATACGCGGAAAAGATGAACGCGAATGCTGCAAACTACGCCAAGAGCATCGTTTTGCGCCAGCAAGATATTTCCAATCATCCCGAACCGATTCGCCGCATGGGGGTATTGTCCTGCAATGGCCTGATCGAGGCAGATATTTATGGGAATGTGAATTCGACGCACATTATGGGTTCGCGGATGCAGAACGGCATCGGAGGCTCGGGAGATTTTACGCGGAACGCTTATATCTCGGCATTCGTAACGCCGTCGGTGGCAAAGGGCGGACAGATTTCGGCAATCGTGCCGATGGTTTCCCACCACGATCACACCGAACACGATGTGCATGTGGTTATCACTGAACAAGGTATCGCCGATATTCGTGGCATGGCTCCACAGCAACGCGCCAAGACGATTATCGAAAACTGTGCGCATCCCGATTACAAAGAACAACTGTGGGATTACTTCAACCGCGCGGTAGCTTCAGCCAACAGTCAGCACACTCCGCACGTTCTGCGGGAGTCGCTCGACTTCCACATCCGCTTCCTAGAGACCGGAACGATGAAAGCCTGAATTCCATAGCGATAAGAGGCGTCCCCATCGATTGCGGTGGGGACGTTTTCTTTTGCTGGTGAGAAGATCTCCAAAGTGTCCGAACTGCAAGTAAAGTCGTAACTACAAGTTAGCGGCTGCGAGGATGCATCCGTTGCGGATTTGAAAGGTTGTCATGGAGACTCGGGAAGTTATCATCATAGGTTCAGGGCCCGCTGGCTACACCGCTGCGATCTACGCTGGACGCGCCGGACTGAAGCCGCTGCTGTTTGAAGGCAGTATCACCTGGGGTGGAGCGTTGATGAACACTACCGAAGTGGATAACTACCCGGGCTTTCCGGAAGGAATCCTAGGGCCTGATTTGATGACGGCGATGCGTGCCCAGGCCGAAAGATTCGGGGCAGAAATCATTACCGACGACGTGATTGCGGTCGAACTCACCAAAACGCCGAAGACGATCACTGCCAGTTCGTCAGGTGTGCATTTGGCAGAGACTGTGATCGTGGCGACGGGTGCAAGCTACCGGAAGTTGGGTCTGCCAAGCGAGGAAAATCTGAGCGGACGTGGAGTGAGTTGGTGCGCGACTTGTGATGGTTTCTTCTTCAGCGGCAAAGATGTGGCTGTTGTTGGAGGTGGCGATTCAGCCATCGAGGAGGCGCTCTACTTGGCGCGCTTCGCAAATTCAGTGACTGTGATACACCGCCGTGACGCGTTGCGAGCCGAAGCCATAGCCGTCGAGAAGGCTATGGCCGAACCGAAGCTGACGTTTGCTTGGAATAGCGTAGTCAGCGCCATAAATGGTGAGAATAATGTGGAATCAGTCACGCTCACCGACACCATCACCGGCCAGACGCGGGAACTTATTATCGACGGTCTGTTCATCGCCATTGGAGCTGACCCCAGTTCAGACCTGGTACGCGGCCAGCTTGAGTTAAATCCGGACGGGTACGTCGTGGTAAACCATCCCAGCACCGCTACCAGCGTCCCCGGGGTATTTGCTTGTGGCGACCTTGTGAATTTTGGCTATCGTCAAGCAATTATCGCTGCTGGAGACGGTGCCAAAGCCGCTATGGATGCCTTGGCATATTTGAATTCCAACCCGTAGGTTGACTTTTTTGGGGAGTCAGAAGGTGCCGTAGAACCCTCGAGATACCCGAACGACGCAGTGACCGACGAGCGATGTCACCGGGTGAGGAAGTCGCGCGGGTTGGTGACTGAGGGGTGAGTCAGTCCAGCGTCGCGCAGATCCTTGTCACCAGTCAAAATCAGATCAGCGTCGGCGGCTCGTGCCGCCGACAGAATAGGTTGATCCTTCGGGTCACGCAGAACTGGTTCGTCAGGCTCGACATGCCCGGGTGTGGACACGATGGTCACTCCCGATCCCAGATAGGTCAAAAACTGTGGCAGTAATCCCACCTCGGTGGGGAACTTTCGGTCGAACACCTCATGCAGCTCGGTGATCGAGTAGTCGCACACGACGGCATCTATGTCACTTTCCACAGCATCGACCAAGGCTTTGCGAGCCAGCCCTTGGGGAAACAGCACCGCTGACACCAAGATGTTCGTGTCGATCAGAACCCTCATCTAGGAGCCGCGTCCCGGCGCATCTGCGTAATGTAATCGGCAACGTCATCCTCGGTGGCGAATCCGGCCTGGTTGGCCTTGCCCGTCATCTGACTGCCAAGCCACTCGACAGCGTAAGTGGCCGGGTTCATCATGACGATTCGGTCGCCGTCGCTGACAAGCATTACCCGGTCGCCAGCGCCGACGCCCAATGCCGTGCGCACATCCTTCGGAATGGTGATCTGCCCCTTCGGCAACACTTTTGCGGTTTCCACAATACGTACGCTCATGAACCCATCATATTAAACAGACTCCTATAATTCCTACTTTCAGGAGTGGAGGTTCATCCAGCGGCAACCTCCGAGCGAGCCGCACACCATGAGGTGTGCATGTTTTTCCTACCGTTGGCACGATCCGACTGGCATTTCCCACTGCAACGTCCAGTGGTACATCGCAATGGCGGCTGCGGCACCAGCGTTGATGGAACGGGTCGAGCCGCGTTGCGTGATGGCAACCATGCGCTGACAACCCGCGACCATCGCTTCAGTCAGCCCAGGGCCTTCTGAACCAAAAACCAGACAGCAGCTTTGCGGCAATTTTTCGGTCTCCAACGGAACCGCTCCGGGTAGATTGTCCACGGCAATCCCCACTACCTGGTTCGCGTCGAGCCAGTCAAAGAACTCCGCCTCGTCACTGTGGTGTATCACATGAAGATAACGGTCAGTCACCATTGCGCCGCGACGGTTCCAACGTCTGCGCCCCACAATGTGAATGGCGCTGACATTGAACGCGTTGGCAGTTCTTACGATTGACCCGATATTGAAGTCATGCTCCCAGTTTTGAATCGCTACATGAAGTTTTGAACGTCTGGTGTCCAAATCTGCGACGATAGCATCCACGCTCCAATAGCGATATGCATCCACGACATTGCGGCGATCTCCTTCTGCAAGCAATTCTGGGTCAAATCTGGGGTCTTCTGGCCAAGGCGTGGGGTGGGCGCCAACACCAGGATTTGAGAGTTGGGCGACTTCGTCTTCGTTCATCATCACGAGACAGGCTAGGCTTTAACCAATATGAATGTCCAACTCTCGCACCTTCTGCTCCCACTGCTGCTTCCGGATTGGTTGAATCCGGAGTGGATAATCACATCGCTAGGAAACTGGGCGCTATGGGGAGTGGCGTTCATCATCTTTGCAGAATGCGGATTGTTTTCCATCCTGCCTGGAGATTCACTGCTCTTTACCGTAGGAATGTTTGTAGCGCTCGGCACGATACGTTTCGCAGAACTGGGAAGCGGATGGGTACTAGCCATTAGCTGCGGAATACTCACACTGGCAGCTGTCGGCGGCAATCTAGTTGGCTATTGGTTGGGAGCACTGATCGGCCCGCCGATTTTCAAACCGCGTACCGGCTTTTGGGGGAAGGTTTTCAACCCGAGATACGTTGAAGTCACCCACGATTTCTTTGAGAAGTACGGCAACCGCGCGCTGATACTGGCTCGCTTCGTTCCGCTGGTTCGTACCTTCGTAACGCTAGTGGCCGGTATCAGCAAGATGTCATTTCGTAAATTCATCGTTTACACCGCCATTGGCGGTATCGGCTGGGTGTGGGGTGTGGCGACACTCGGCTATTTTCTGGGCACCATTCAATTTATCCATGACAACATCGAAATAGCGCTGGTGCTGATTGTGTTCGTATCACTGATTCCGATGCTCGTTGAGTTGATAACCCATCGCGGCGGTAAAGCAACGAGAGTTACCGAAGCGCGACCAGAAACTACACCGGAGTTTGCACCTACTGCCCCTGAAGACACATCTAAGCCATAGCCCGCAAGATTAGCGGTTCACCCTACTGGTTGGCGGCAATCAAGCCGGCTGCTCATACACTTTTCGTACATAAAAGCTGCATCGACTACTTAGTTTTCACTCGGAGCTACTTGCAGTAATTCTGGCGGGTATAGCGTTATACAGACTTGTTAGTTAGCAGAAACGAAACCTCATGATAAACAATGGCATTTTCAACAACGAGCTAGATTCGGCTCTGGGCTACTTGAACCAGGGCGTAAACGTGCATCTCGTGGGCCCAAGGCATTCTGGCCGTTCATACTTTCTCGCAAAGTTGGCTAGCACACTGGAGAGTCACGGCTTCACGGTACAGATCATCAGGGGCAATCCCGCTCTGAAGCAGCAACCTTTAGCGTGTTTTGCAACCAGCGAGTTAGGCAATCATAATCCGGTGATGACATTGACGGATGCTTCTGCGGAGCTGGGTCGTTTCTGTTTAGAGGAGTCTCCGGTGCTGATCATTGATGATGCCGACGAGATCGACCCTGTCACTGCTGGCGCTATCGCTTCGGCGCACAACGCAGACACGTTCCAAGTCGTGACAAGCAGTAAAAAAACATATTCATGGAGCTCAGGCTCGCTGGTGCTGGGGATCGCGCCCGCAGCGCAGCTCAAGATGCCAGACCTAACCTACAACTCGCTGAACCATCTAGCAGAGAAAATCCTTGGCAGCCCGTTGGATCCCATCTCCATATCACGGGTCGCTGTATTTTCCGGAAAGCTGTTCAGCGTCGCAAGTTCGGTACTGCTAATCGGGAAGCAAAGCAAGCGGATTACGCAGAACCGTTTTGGACTGTGGAGCGCAGCAGATGAACTGTGGACTCCGGAATTGACTGCGCTTGCAGAATCGTACTTGGTTGGAATATCCCCTGAACTTTACGATGCTGCCTGCGTCTTGGCATCAAGCGGTCCACTATCAGCCCCTAATGCTACCGAAAAAATCGGTCCGCTGCGGTTGCGAGCTTTGCTGGAAGCGGGGTTCATTCGCTCCGCGACTGCTAATGGTAAGACCACCGTTGGTGTTTTCCCGCCGTTGATGAGTGAATACTTCTCCAGGAATAGCACTTTCTTGAATGTTGATTCAAAGAACAGCGGCTGTCTGGCGTACTCCACAGAAATTGCCATCATCAACTATCAGCAAGCAAACGAGATAAATAAGTTGCTGGATGAAAAACGTAATGCGTGGCTGAAAGCTCCAACTTCAGCTAACGCGATGGAGTTGGGACACGTGTTAATCAAGGCTAATCGTCCGCAGCTTGAAATCACAAACATGATCGCGAACACCGAAATTGGGAACGAATCCTATGACGATGCCGCCTTCTTCATCTGGTGCTGTCTGTGGAAGATGGGCAACACGCATACCCTTGATAAGGCATTGGCAGAAATTGATCAAAAACGCGAAAAGATGCCCCAATTTGATGCGTTCTTGCGTGCCGGGCAAGCGTACCTGTCATACAACAATTATCGAAAAGCCACTCCTGAAATGCTTGCACCGGCCGGAATGAATGAGCATCGCAGTGGAGAAGTTGTGCTGCAAGCAGCCAGAATCCAGCAAGCGATTAAAGCTGGCGCTACCGATACTGCGCGCAGGCTACTCGACTCGTTCGCCCCCACGGATCCTTCCTTGAAAGATTATGTGCAGTATTGGGATGGTATTTGCGAAATCATTACTGGAGACCTTAAGAGTGGGATCAAAAAGTCGTTATCTCCAACAGATACCATGCATAGAGATAGCCTGTTCACAAGCTCATCTATCACGAGCTATGCTGCTGCACTGGGCTTGTTACTAGCTGGAAACTTAAAAGAAGCACACGACCTGATTGAGAATGTTGCGACACATGTTCCGATTATTTTCTCTCAGTTCAGCACCAGCAACAATTTCCTGAGACTTGCCGAGTTGATATATGGCTGGAAAGAGTATCAAACCGGCAGTAAAAAGTTCCCGATGGATATGATTCAAATGGAGTTGCTAGTTCTCCACATCATGTCCCTCTTTAAAGAGCAGAAGTTGCCAAAGAACATTGACAAGCGAGTGTGGGACATAGTGGAAGTGTTGCTCCAAGAGGACTACAACGTTTCAAGTTTGCTGTTTACGATGGAAGCAACATTCTTTAGTTCTCCATCAAAGAACGTCTTGAAGGCTGTGGAAGCCAAACTTGAGACGTTAGAGTCACCGTTGCTGCAAGGAATTGCCAGTTTTATCTTGGCGCATGCGAAGAAAGATTTACGAAAACTCGAAGAAGTAGCACATCTCTTTGTTAAGAATCGCTGGTTCTACCTTGCGGTGCGAGCGTATATTTTGCGGGCGTTATTGCTGCGCAGCGAAGGGAACTATGCCGAGAGCGTGGCTGACGCCAACACTGCTTGGGATATCGCAGAAGGTTGTCGCAATCCCAGCCTCTTTTTCCCGCTGGTCTCAGAAATCGGACTCTCAAACCGTGAAACTGAAGTTATGCAGCTTCTGATGAAGGGACATTCAAATAAAGACATTGCATCGCCATTGAGTATGAGCATCCGTACTGTAGATACGCACTTGCACAATATTTCTGGGAAGATTGGTGTAACTGGACGGAACGCCCTCATTCGAGTAGGGAATACTTGGCTCCAACCCAACTAATCGCGTCGCTTTCCGCTGGCTGTCAACGCTCGAAACTTCTGGCGTTGGCAGCCAGACGTGTTTTCGAGATCAACTCGGCTATTGGAATCGAACACAGGATGAAGTGAGCATAGTTGTCAGCGTAGAATCGACTGGTAGCGATAGCACGTCGCCATTGATGTGCTGATTGCCCAGTCCAAGTAGCGTGAAAGGCTCCATGATGTATCTACGCGAAGATGACAAAATCTGGATTGCCACTGGTGAAGATGGCACCATGCCGATCTATATGCTGCCGAAGATGATGAACCGGCACGGCTTGGTCACTGGTGCGACTGGAACCGGAAAGACGACCACAATCAAGGTGATGGCTGAGGCTTTTTCCGAAATGGGCACGGCGGTATTCATGGCCGACATCAAGGGGGACGTTTCCGGACTGTGCAAACCAGGTACACCCAACGCAGCGGTCGCTGAGCGCGTGGAGAGCATGGGCATAGAAAACTTCACTTTCACAGGTTTCCCGGTACGTTTCTTTGACCTGTTTGGGGAAAGTGGAATCCCAGTCCGCACCACAGTTTCCGCCATGGGTCCCATCTTGCTAGCTCGAATCCTCGGACTCAATGAAACCCAAACTGGAGTACTGCAAATCATCTTCAGGCTGGCTGACGATAACCAGCTCTTGCTGCTCGATTTCAAAGACCTGCGTGCCATGGTGGCCTATGCGGGCGACAATGCGAAGTCGTTCACCACTTTATATGGAAATATCTCACCGCAAAGCGTTGGCGCTATCCAGCGTAACTTGTTGCTATTAGAGGAAGCAGGCGGGGATCGCTTCTTCGGTGAACCCGAGTTGGACTTAAACGACTGGTTCGGTTTCGACGAATACGGACGCGGTGTGATCAATATTCTGGATTGCGTCGCCCTGTTCCAAAACCCACTGCTTTATTCCACTTTCCTGCTGTGGATGCTCTCAGCGCTGTATGAGCTGATGCCCGAGGTTGGCGACCTCGACAAGCCAAAACTGGTCTTCTTCTTCGACGAAGCTCATCTGTTGTTTACCGGAGCCCCCAAGGCTTTGCTGCAAAAAATAGAGCAGATCGTACGGCTCATCCGCTCCAAAGGCATTGGAATCTTTTTCATCACCCAAAGTCCAGCCGATATTCCCAATACTGTGCTATCACAGTTGGGAAATAAAGTGCAGCACGCGCTGCGGGCATACACCCCTAATGATCACAAGGCGATCAAAGCCGCCGCTAACTCATTTAGGCCGAATCCCGCCTTTGACTCCGAAACTGCAATCAGCGAACTATCCACTGGAGAAGCCTTGGTCTCGGCCTTGGACGAAAAAGGTGCCCCACAAATGATTCAACGCGGGTACATTTTGCCGCCACGTTGCAGCTTTGACGTTGCAGAGCCAGAGCTGATTGAGCAACTCACCAAGAGTTCACATTTATACACAAAATACGCCCAGCCCTTTGACAGGTACTCGGCGTTTGAGGTGCTGGAAGAAGCAGCAAACAAGCAAGCCTTGGAGCGTGATCAAGCCGCCCAACAAGCGCAGCAACTCAAAGAAGAACAGCTAGCCGCGAAAGCCACAGCTACAACCAAACCCGCCGCTCCCAAAGCTCCGGCTCGCCGCGCTGCTCCAAGTCCGATGAACAGAGCCGTAAGCAGCACCTTGTCTCAGGTTGGTAGATCAGTCAGCCGCGAGTTGGTGCGTGGCATATTTGGAAACATCCGTAAATGACCTGCTGGGTAGGATGCGGCTCGCTGGTAATACCGCGACTTTGTATAGCTACAGAAGGTAAAGAAGATTAGTCGAAAACGCAAAATACGAAATGTCGGTCTAATAAACATATTCTTTCTCGGCATGGTAAGTTTCTTTACTGACCTCAGTACGGAAATGGTTTACCCGCTCGTGCCTTTGTATCTAACTTCAGTGTTTGGAGCGACCCCGGCATTAGTGGGATTGATCGAAGGCATCGCAGAAAGCGTGGCCAGCTTACTGAAGGTGTATAGCGGATACATTTCGGACAAGTTTCAACGTAAAAAGCTGTTAGCTATTGCTGGCTATTCCACCGGCATTCTTTACAAGCTGATGTTAATTGTGGCTGGTTCGTGGGCGGGAATCCTGTTTGCTCGGGTCATAGATCGTTTCGGCAAGGGAATCCGTACCGCACCACGAGATGTTCTTGTCAGCGAAAGCGCTGACAAAGCTAGCATGGGGAATGCTTTCGGCCTCCACAAAGCGCTAGATATGGCTGGGGCTGCCGTCGGAATTCTGATTACATTCTTGATATTCAAAAATGTAACGAATGACTTTGATTACAAAACTCTGTTTTGGATTTCTATTATCCCGGCAATTATTGGACTTTGCATGTTTTTCTTCATTAAGGAAAAATATGCCGAACGTCAACCGAATAAGAGCCTGCACTTTTGGAAAAACCTAAAAGAACTAGATGGCCAACTGAAGATGTACCTACTGGTAGTGTTTTTGTTCACGCTTGGCAATTCATCCAATGCTTTCCTGCTTTTAAAAGCAAAAGCAGTAGGTTTCGACAACGTGTCAGTGATTCTGCTGTATTTCATTTTCAACGTCACCGCAGCCGCATTGTCCATGCCGCTAGGTAGCCTGTCGGATCGTATTGGACGAAAGAAGCTGCTAGTTACCGGTTACCTGGTGTTTGCAATCGTATATCTCGGTTTTGCGGCAGCTTTCAATCAACCTTTCATGTATTTCATGTTTGTTCTCTACGGCGTTTTTACGGCGATGACTGCTGGGGTTGAACGAGCATTCGTAGCCGAGATCGCACCTGCTGAACTGAAAGGGACAATGCTAGGGCTACAATCCACAGTCGCCGGAGTGGCCCTGCTGCCTGCCAGCATCATCACTGGTGCTCTCTGGACGGCTTTCGGCGATGTTGTTCCTTTCGTATTCGGTGCAGGTATGTCACTTGCGGCCGCATTCGTCCTGATCGTTTTCATGCGCGGTGGAGGCGCACTTCACAACGCGGCATTGCCCTAGCCCCTTTTGAGCTTGTTGATTGAGCAAAGTCAACGGCTGCACATCGAAACTGCGATGGATGAAAGCTGGGACGGTAGTAGCTTGAGTCTTGTTCATTTGGTATTCTAGAATCCGTGCAAAAAGTAGGATAGGAGTGGAGTTGGGATATCGCAGACGGGTGGTTGACACTACTCTTGATGAAGTCCAGCCAGACTTGGCAGCAGTGTCGTTGTATGGCCCAAAGGGTGTTGGAAAAACCGCTACTGCGCAGCGGAGAGCTGCGAGTTCTCTGCGCCTGGATCTGACAGATGATGTTGAACGCCTGCTTGCCGATCCTGGGCTCTTGCGGACACTGCCTGCCCCATTGTTAATCGATGAGTGGCAGAGAGTTCCACAGGTGTGGGATTGGATTCGCCGCGAAGTAGACGCCACTTCTGCTGCGGGCAGATTTTTGATCACCGGAAGCTCAGCGCCTAGAGGTGCAGCTATTCACTCGGGGGCAGGCCGGATCGTAGGGTTTCGTGTACGTCCACTTTCACTTGCTGAACGAGAGGGGGCGCGGCCGAGTGTCAGCCTTTCCAAAATGCTATCTGGTAATGCGTCAATTGAGGGAGAGACTGACGTTGTTCTCGAAAATTATGTCACCGAAATAGTTGGCTCCGGATTTCCTGGAATTCGAAATTCGAGCAGCGAACGCGTTCAACGAGCTCTGCTCGACACCTACATAGACAATGTCGTACAGCGAGAATTTGCTGAGCAAGGGTTTCCGGTACGAAAACCGGAGACTCTGCGAGCATGGCTTGCAGGGTATGCCGCAGCGACTGCCAGCACAGCTAAATATGTTGAGATTCTGGATGCTGCTACCTCAAACCAATCAGACAAACCGGCAAAGACAACGACAATGATATATAGACAGGCGCTAGAAGGACTGTGGTTACTAGACCCGACCCCAGCCTGGCTCCCAAGAGCATCGTTCTTAGCTCAATTGGGACAGGCAGCGAAACATCATCTTGCTGACACTGCGCTGGCAGCGAGGCTGCTCAATCTTGATGCCGCTTCTCTGATGGGAGGCCACTACAATCAGACATCGCTTGGGCGGGGCACAATTTTGGGCATGTTGTTTGAGTCTTTGGCAGACTTGTCGGTAAAGGTATATGCCCAAGCCGCTGAAGCGTCGGTGTATCACCTGCGAGATCGAAATGGCCGCCACGAGATTGATTTGATCGTTGAAGGACTGGGTGGGCGAGTTGTCGCTTTTGAAGTCAAACTGGCAGCCACTTTGCCATCTGGTTCAGGAGAAAACCTGCACTGGCTAAAAAGAGTGCTCGGCGCCC
>WRJP01000036.1 GCA_009778535.1 Propionibacteriaceae bacterium
TTGACGGATTAGCTTTAGCGCAGATTTCACCGTGCTGACGAAGGAGGAAATGCAAGCAGAAAGCCGCAGTTTCAGCACTACGGACTTGTACCTGCACTTCGACAGGTTCTGTATCAAAGAGTACGGGTCTGACAAATTCCACCTGGTGTCCGACGACCGCTGCCCCATCGTTTACCAGGTGCGCAAGCGGTCCAGAAAGCAGGAAGTCGATACGGGCTTGTTGCAGGTAGTCGACGATGATCGCATTGTTGACGTGATTTTGGACGTCCAAATCGACCCAACGCAACCGTACCTTGGTGAAAAAGCTCACGTCGTTTAGTCCTCTTCCCCAGCAACCTTTTCTTCTGCGTACAGTGAGGCTACAACGTCGGCGTACCGCTGGGCAATGATGGCGCGTCGCACCTTCAGGCTTGGAGTAATGCCACCATCGTAAACTGAAAATTCAGTCGGCAGGATTGCGAATTTCTTTACCGTCTCCCAACGCTCCAACTTCGTATTTGCTAGCTGAACTCCACGGTTGATGCTCTCATAGAATTCGGCGCTGGCAAGGATGGTTTCGTAACTCTGGTTTGCCATCTGATGCCGCCCGGCCCAGTTCATCACTAAGTCGTGATCCATGGTGAGCAGCGCAGAAATGAATTTCTGTCCGTCTCCCACCGCCACAACTTGTGAAACATAGTGCACCGATGCTGCAATCGCCGTCTCTACTTTTGCAGGAGCCACATATTTTCCGCCTGATGTCTTCATCAGATCTTTCTTGCGGTCAGTAATGATGAGATGTCCAGCGTCGTCAAGACGTCCAATATCTCCAGTACGCAGCCAGCCGTCTTGCAGCACTTCTGCGGTTAGTTCAGGATTCTTGTGGTAGCAGCGCATCACGCCGGGACCCTTGATCAGCACTTCGCCATCGTCGTCAATCCGTACCAAGGTGCCAGGCAATGGCGGCCCCACCGTCCCAAAACGCGGGTCGTCAGGACGGGTGACAAAACTGATTGCCGAAGATTCTGTCAAGCCGTAGCCTTCGATAACTAGAATTCCAGCAGAGTAAAACCAGGCTTGAACTTGCGCACTCAATTTTGCCGAACCGGAGATAAAGTGCTTGATGTTTCCCCCAATTTTCTGCTTCAGCTTGGAGAAAACCAGCTTGTCGGCAATCGCATAGGCCGGACGTAGCGGCATCGGTAGCTTGCGACCAGCAAGTCTAGGCTCACGTGACGCGCGACCGATTGAGAATGCCCAGCGCGCAATTTTTGATTTGATTCCAGTACGTGATGTCAACATCACGGTGGCACGTACTTTTTCAAAGATACGCGGAGCACCGCACATGATCTCGGGTTTCAATTCGCCCAAGCCAGTGACGATGCGATCAATCTGGCCGTCTATTCCATGGATGAATCCGATTGCAAGCTGCGCCGCAGCGATACATTTTCCATAAACGTGACTCAATGGCAACCAAAGAAAATGCATGTCGTCAGGATCGATAATTCCGATTTGAGCAATGGCGAAACCTTCATATGACCAGCCGCGATGAATCAGCTCCACACCTTTTGGCAGTCCGGTGGTTCCAGAGGTGTATACCAATGTCGCCAATGAATCACCTGTGATTTGCTCACTAATGTGCTCCAAGAGATCGGGAGTTTTGCTAAGTGCGGCTTTGCCAATGTCTAGCAATTGCTGCCAACTCAACACCCGCTCGTCTTGACCTTCGCCTTCTATCAGAATCACATTGCGAACTTGTTGGTTTGCAGTTTCACAACCGGTTAGTTTCTCAAGTTGTGACTCGTTTTCCGCTACCAATAGCTGGGAATCTGAATGGGTGATTATGTGTTCAAAATCTTCGCCGTGGGTATTCGGGTAGATCGTTGTTGTCGCCCCACCGGCGACATTCGTAGCCAAATCTGCGAGAATCCACTCAATCCGTGTGGAACTAACTATCGCAACTCGGTCGCCGATTTGTAGTCCAAGCTCTACTAAACCGGCAGCTAGCCATTCTATTTTCTTACCAGCCTGCGACCAAGTGAGACTGTGCCACTGGTCCTCAGCTGGCCCCCGATAACGAAAAGCCTCTTTGTCGGGAGTCTGCTTGATGCGCCAATCAAGCAGCGTGGGAATGGTCTCAGGTTTCCCTGCAAGAATCTCATCAGCGGTGGTCATTGGCCTCCTTGCAAATCACGCTCTCAGTATGTGCAGTCTAAACCGCTTTCTTCTTAGAAGAAGTATGTTACTCCAACAGAAACCGAGATCGCTTTTGTGAGCTTCTCTACTAAAACTCCCTTGCTGTCCTTGGCTCCGCTACTGGGTGGGTTGAGGCACGGAGCCTCCCTATTCATTTTTTGCTTGCATGTCAGAAAATCCTGTGTATCCACTAAAAGCTAGGGAATATAAAGCAACTGGGATTGAGGATTCATCTCCGCCTGCCATTGCCAGCAAATCTTCCATCACAGTGTCAAGAGGTGCTTGCACTTCAGGTACGGTTGCCAGAACATAATCAATGGTATCCGGCAAGGCGACACAGATTTTGTAGAAAGCATCTTTGTCACCAGTCACCAAAGCAAAGAACCTGTCGAGGCTAACTCTGCGTATCCGGCTATGGCTCTTTAACTCACCATCAATCGAAATGTCCCACTTTTTGTTCTGTGACTGTTTCGCTATTGCTTCAACCAAGAGGCAGGCACAATCGTCATCCTCCAGGAGCTGGCTTTGCATTTTGATGTAAGTCTTTGCGGCCGAAGCAGAGTTCATCGTATTGTGCTTATTCTTCATCTCAACAAAAACTCTGGAAACATGCTGATTGCTAGGAAGATCAACCCCGCCATCGGGCTGATAAATCACATCCCAGCCTTGCTGAGGCACTTCGCAGTCCGCAATAAAGTTGAATATCTTCTGGTGGTAGTATCCAATACTGTTGTTATTTGACTTGTCTCGCTGTCGAAATATCTCATTTTTAATGATTTCCGCCCAGTTGAAGTCATATACCGACTTGTCAAAGATGAGCTTTATTGGATCGACAATATTCTTGTTGAATGTTTTCATGTCGCAAGAAACGAGATTGTCTACATAGGCTTTTATTGTGTTTTCCACATGGGTTCTAAAATCATTCTCGGAAATGAAATCCATATTCCACATATCATTTTCTCTCTAACATGTCGATGATGTCCATTGTGTCGTCAGCTTTAATGTGCCCCAAAGCAGCGAGTACGCACCTCCCGATGTGGTAACCCAGGTTCACTGGAACAGCATTCCCGATTTGCTTGTATTGGCTACCAGTCGATCCGGTGAATACCCATTCGTCTGGGAATGTTTGAATCCTCGCGTACTCTCGAATATTCAGTGGCCGTGTCTCGCCAGGATGACACCTTTCTGTTTGCTTTTGAGCTGGGTTACAGGTCAGAGTCAGGCTGGGTTGATCCCACGACAGCCTCCTTGCCATACCAGTTTTTCCGCCGCCCAAGTGAAAACTTGCGCCCATGTACTCACGCTGAAGTTCTACTGGCAGGTCGCGCCAATATCCGCCTTCAGGGATTAATTCCATTATCCGATGCTTTCGCTCCGTGTATTTATGGCCAGTTGACTCAGGACAGCCCACCAAAGCCTCACGAAGCGAAATAAAATAATTCTTCTCTTTCGGAAATACAGCAGGTATTGTCAGGTCGTTGCGGACAGCAAAGAGAATCAACCTCTCCCTTTTTTGAGGCACATCCAGGTATTGCGCCTTTAAGAGTTTATAGGAAGTCGAATAGCCAAGATCGTTTAGCACGTTGAGCATAGTCTGGAGGGTTCTGCCGTCATCATGAGACAGCAGTCCTCTAACATTCTCACCGATAGCAATCTTTGGGCGTACCTCTTTGATAGCCCTTGCGAACTCGAAGAATAGGGTTCCGCGCGTATCTTCAAAACCCATGCTTTTCCCTGCATAGCTGAACGCTTGGCAGGGGAATCCAGCTTGGATGACATCTGCTTGCATGCCAGAAAAATCTATCTCAGCAACGTCACCCTCAATGACGTTCCATTCCAACTTCATTTTCCTTGAGTTTTCCCTCAAGGTAGCGGATGCGTCTTTATTGATTTCTGAGAGCAACGTGTGACTTATTCCCGCATTATGGAAGCCGAGAGCTGTCCCTCCTGCTCCAGCGAAAAGATCAATGCATGTCACGGGGTAGCTCAAATCGGACTTCAGAATCTTGAAGTTGTTTTCTTGGTGGTTCCCGCAAGTTTTCTGTTGCACGCGCCTGAGTTCATCGATATCGAAGATACGGTGGTTGTGCCCATCGCGTACGGCCTTTATCAGACCCAGCTTCTCCCATCGGCGTATTGTGTCGACCGATACTTGCAGGGCGGTTGCCGCATCAGAAATCCTATATGTTGCTACTGGGGTAGCTGCTGTCATGATCCCCTCCGCCTCAAAGATTCTAGTAACCTTTGCCCTATGCAGAGGTTACTAGATCGTGGCCTTGGTTGGCATAACACACGCCATAGAACCAACTGCCATTTTGAGTCCACACATCAAATAGTTGATTTACTTCAAGGTATACCACCTGCTGCCGACAAAAACAGCAAACGTTCATGCGCAAAATTCGAAGGAGGACTTCGCGGCATACCTGGTCGGGGAGTAAACAGGAAGCTGAAGATGGCATAATTCTCAGGTGCCAGAGTTTATTTACACGATGCATGGAGTGCGCAAGAAGCTGGGTGAGAAGCTCATCCTTGACAACATCACCCTCGCTTTCTATGAGGGAGCCAAGATCGGGGTAGTTGGCCCGAATGGGGCAGGAAAATCCACCTTGCTAGCAGTTATGGCAGGAATGATTAAGCCCGACAACGGCGACGCCCTGCTTAAGAAAGATGCCAGCGTTGGCATTTTGCTTCAGGAACCTCCGCTAACTGAAGGTAAAACCGTACTGGAGAACATTCAAGAGGCAGTAGCTGAAACTAAGACGATGCTCGACCGCTTCAACGAGGTGTCGGCGGAGCTGGCTGACCCCGATGCTGACTTCGACGCACTGCTGGCCGAGATGGGCGAATTGCAAACCGAGTTAGACCATCGCAACGCCTGGGACATCGACTCACAATTGGAGCAGGCGATGGACGCGTTGCAGTGCCCACCCTCAGATGCCACAGTTGACGTGCTTTCCGGGGGAGAACGCCGCCGAGTTGCCCTGTGCAAGCTGCTGCTGCAACAACCCGATCTGCTGCTTCTTGACGAGCCTACCAACCACCTAGATGCCGAAAGCGTAAGTTGGCTTGAAGGCCATTTGAAGAATTACCCAGGCGCAGTACTGGCAGTAACCCACGACCGCTACTTCTTGGACAACGTAGCCGAGTGGATTTGCGAAGTTGACCGCGGCCAACTCCACGGCTACGAAGGGAATTACTCCACCTATTTGGAAACCAAGCGTTCCCGGCTAACCATTGAAGGCAAAAAAGACGCCAAGCGTGCCAAAATCTTGGCTCGGGAGCTGGAGTGGGTTCGTTCCAATCCGAAAGCTCGGCAAGCCAAAAATCGCGCTCGGCTAGCCCGCTACGAAGAACTTGCCACCCAAGCCGAACGTAACCGCCAGTTGGATTTGACCGAGATAAACATTCCTCCCGGCCCGCGACTCGGCTCAACTGTCATTGAAGCCAAGAAACTAACTAAAGGTTTCGGTGATCGCGTCCTGATACGCGAGCTGAGCTTCTTGCTCCCCAGAGCGGGAATTGTGGGGATCATCGGGCCGAACGGAGTCGGGAAGACCACACTGTTCAAAATGCTGATTGGTGAAGAACAGGTCGATTCCGGTTCACTGAAGGTTGGCGAAACCGTAACCTTCTCTTACGTTGACCAAGGCCGCAGTGGTATCGACCCCAAGAAGAACGTCTGGGAAGCAGTCTCCGATGGCCTTGACCACATCAAGGTCGCTAGTTTTGAAATGCCCTCACGCGCATATGTGGCATCTTTCGGCTTCAAAGGCCCAGATCAGCAGAAACTGACCGAGGTGCTCTCCGGCGGCGAACGCAACCGGCTTAACCTGGCACTCACCCTGAAGATGGGTGGCAACGTACTGCTCCTCGACGAGCCCACGAACGACCTCGACGTTGAGACCCTGCAATCCCTTGAAGACGCTCTGCTGGATTTCCCAGGATGCGCTGTCGTAGTTTCACACGACCGCTGGTTCCTAGATCGGGTAGCCACCCATATTCTGGCTTGGGAAGGCAACGACACCGACGAGGCTAACTGGTTCTGGTATGAAGGCAACTACGCCGATTATGTGGAAAACAAGATTTCACGTCTCGGCGCAGAAGCGGCACGCCCACACCGCACCACACACCGTCGCCTCATTCGGGAGTAGCCCCACAGCGATTTCAAACGCGCGGCAACTTTGGCTAACCCAGCGAACCATCCGTAGATTCACCTCGCGTTTATTCAACCGTAACGTCCAGCGATTTCTCGCAGCCAGGCGAGGCGCCACCGCCTAGTCCAAATATGTCTCATCACTTCCAGCCTCGGCATCACGAGTCTTGGTTGGACGTTTGGTAAAGGTGGTCGTCCCCAGCGATAAATCATGCCCGACACTACTAGCTTCCAGCCGCAGGTCTTGGCGGATATTGCCCTCAGAGTCAGTCCACTTTGAGTTTCGCAGTTTTCCGGTGACTACCACCGGATCGCCCTTTTTGAGGCTGGCGCTAATCCCATCGGCTAAGGAACGACTACAATGAACGCTAATCCAAATTGTTTCTTGATCGGACCACTCTCCGCGGCGATTCACCCGCGGCGTGCAACCTAACCGAAAATTGGCGTATGCAATCTCCTTGACAATGCGATGATCGACCTCTGAGCCAACTCTGCCGGTCATAGCTATCTGTGTATCCATAATGCTCCGTTCTCTCGTTCACCAAGCATTATTGCCAGTTGTCAACGCCGTATTCAGCAGCACCCATACCCTGTGGAAAGTGCTAGAAGTTTTCCACAGTTCTTATCTGGCTATTCTTGAAAGCTGTGAGACGTGTAGTTGATATTATTTTCTGGTGACAACACCACTTCGGCCAAGAACTCCGTCCATGATGGATGTGGCCAAACACGTTGGTGTTTCTCACCAGACCGTTTCACGGGTGATAAACAACCACCCCGCTGTCAAGGACGACACTCGCCAGCGGGTACAGGCAGCCATGGCAGAGATCGGCTACCGACGGAACCGAAGCGCTCGGGCTTTAGTGACCAACCGCACCTTTACGATTGGCGCGCTAGTGGCGAACTCCCATCTTTACGGTCCGTCAACGGCGCTAATGGCTATTGAACGTTCAGCTCACGCCCAGGGTTATTCAGTGACTGTTTCAGCGCCCGAGACATCAACAGCCAAAGCCACTGCCAGTGCAATCAGTCGTTTGATTGATTTAGGCGTGGACGGCATTGTGGCGATTGCTCCGACTCGCAGTGTGCTTGCTGCCACCATCACGGCAGCCGCCGATATGCCTTTAGTGGCTCTGACTTCAGGAGATGTTTCTGGCACCGATGTCTCGACCATCGACATTGACCAGATCGAAGGGGCACGCTTGGCGGTACGACATCTGATTGGTCTAGGGCATCAGAAGATCGCCTTCCTGGCAGGTCCAGAAGATGATTTTCATGCTGAGTGCCGCTTGGAGGGCTGGAAGCAAGCTATGACGGCTGCTGGCTTAGACGGGCCAATGATCAGCGCAGGCAGTTGGCTGCCGAATGACAGCTATCGCTTGGCTAAGCAGTTTTTGAGTGACGATCGATCCCTAACCGCGCTGTTCACCGCAAACGACCACATGGCGCTAGGTGCCCTACGGGCAGCCCACGAACTGGGACGCTCCGTCCCAGAAATGGTTTCAGTTGTCGGGTTTGACGATATACCTGGAGCGAGCCATTTCATCCCGCCGCTCACTACCGTTCGCCAACAGATCGGCGTGATTGGCGCGATGGCAGTTGACGCTCTGGTTAACCGGATTGGTGGCGGAGAGCCAGAAACTAGGCTGATTAGACCCCGACTTATTGAACGCGCATCCACCGCCGCCCCGCCCGAGTAACGCGCTACAGGACAAGGTCAACCCTGCAAACCAACACCCCACACCACCGGGTCAGATCAGCTAGCTACTACTTGCGTTTTCGGCGTCCGCTGGTCAAAACCGACTGCATGGCGATGAAGAAAGCCATCATGGCCGCTGTAGAGATAGGACCCCAGCCCGATGACAGAGTTCCAACCGAGGTTATGATCTTCAAGATGGTGAGTTGAATCAAGGTACCTGCCAGCGACCCAAGGATATTGCCAACTCCGCCTGTCAACAGCGCACCTCCAATCACGGCAGCAGCTATGGCGTTCATCTCAAAAGCCACAGCCTTCTCCACGGCGCCTCCCGGCAACGATAGGCAGAATAGGAAGGATCCAAAGGCAGTCATCAATCCTTGGATAACAAAGACTTGCAATACAATCCGCTTCGGATTCAAGCCCATCAGCATGGCCGACTGTTCGGAACCACCCACCGCGTAGACGCTACGGCCAAAACCGGTCCAGGTCATGACAATATAGAGCACGACAACTCCAAGCAGCGCCAAGATGGCATAGAGATAGATGTAGGGAGCCTGGTAAACCCCGCCGCCATCGGTATATCCGCCAAAGGGCAGCGTGAATTTCACAGCAGCTAACCCCAGGAAGTCCTCGTTCTTAATCCCTATGGTTTTCTCGGAAATGATGGCTGTGAGACCACGAGCGAAGAACATCCCTGCCAGTGTGACGATAAATGGCTGAATCTTGAAGTAAGCCACCAGCACTCCCTGGGCAAAACCAAAGACTAGGCCAGTCGCCAGAACCACGGCTATCATCACATAGCTGTTTACATTCCATCCATCCTCTTGCATGAAGTAAGCGAACATCATGCAGTACATAGCGCATTGCCCGCCAACCGAGATGTCGATGCCACCACTGATTAGCACCATGGTCATACCAGCAGCAATGACCACCAGATGCGGCCAAGAGTGAAGCATGCTGAAAATGGAATTCAAACTGCCGAAATTCTGATCGCGGAAAATAAACGAAGCAGCGGAATAGATCAACACCAGCATCGCGAATGTTATCAACACCAACAGGTTGTTGCCATAGAACTTTGCGAAAACCCCGCCAAAAAAGCCTTTATTCAGATCAGCTACACGAAAGTCTTGCGGTCGATTTTTCGAATCGCTGTTCATGATTTCACCACCTTTTTTCCACTAAATTTGCGCATTCGCGCCAGCGTCCGAGAGGCCATCGGACGCAGTTCCGGGGATTGGATTATGACAATGATTACTACAACAATCGCCTGGTAGAAGGGCATTTGTTCGGCTCTGACACCGGCAGTGAGAAGGCCTGTCTTCAGCGCTTGAATTGTTATCGCACCCACCACTGAACCGGCTAGGGAGAACTTCCCGCCAGCTAGGCTGTTACCGCCCAGGGCGACCGCCAAGATTGCATCTAGCTCGATCATTCTCGCACCCCACTGCGAGTCGATGCTTGAGATCTTTGAGGTCATTATGATGCCGGCAATTCCGGCACAGACTCCGCAGAATACAAAGGCCAGCCAGATGGTGCGGTCCGATCTGATGCCCATAATCTTAGAAGCCTTAGCGTTAATGCCCACAGACTGGATGTTGGTGCCAAGGGCGGTGAAGCGCAGCACTAGAGCCGTGGCAGCGACCACCACAATCGCAACGAAAACTTGGGTTGGCACTGGGAAAATGTTGTTACCTTCGCTATCGGTGATGTAGTTGCCGAGCCAGCGAAAACTCTTTGGTTCCACACGCAAGATGGTGCCGCCGGTAACAACCTTGGCGGCCGCTCGGGCACCTATGAACAAGATCAGGGTGGCCACCATCGGCTGAACTTTCAGCTTGGCTACTAAAAAGCCGTTCCATACCCCGCAAAGAGCCCCGACGGCGATGAATGCTCCGAAGGCCAACACTAGCGGAACGGCGTATTCTTCCACCTTGAAGTTTTCAATGTTATTGCCGCCTAGAATCTTGATCCCGACCGCACCAGACAACACCATTACCGAACCAACCGAGATGTCGGCACCAGCAGAGCATGAGGCCACCAAGGTCATCCCCATGGCCAAAATCACCAGTTCAGGCGCCCAGTAGAGAATCTGCATCAGCGGCCCGGTTAAGGTGTTTGCCGGTGACAGCTCAATCTTGAAGAAGTTCTGCTGATTAGTAATCGCAAACACCACTACGTCGAGAGCCAATACCAGCCCCAAACAGACCAGCGCAAAGAACAGTCGGCTCTTGACTACCCTACTTAGGGCGCTAGGCATTGAGTTCACCTTCTTGAAAATCATCGCCAGCGATCTTGGACATTATGGCCGCTGTGGACATTTCGGAGCCGACCAGCTCTCCTACCTTTTTCAAATCGCGCATGATCCCTATCCGGTCACAGGAACGCAGCATCTCGTCAATCTCCGAAGAAATGAAGAGCACCGCCATTCCATCATCGGCCAATTCGACACACAGTCTCTGGATTTCAGTTTTGGTTCCTACATCGATACCACGCGTCGGCTCGTCCAATATCAACAAATCCGGGTTAGTGGCCAGCCATCTAGCCAAGATAACCTTTTGCTGGTTACCGCCGGATAGCTGCTTGACAGGGGTGTCCAGGCTGGGAACCTTTATCTGGAGCAGCTCGACATACTTGCGAGCGATCTTGTCTTGTTCGGACTTGGGAATTAGATGGAAGGCACCGCGTTTTGTCTGTTCGGCCAAGATAATGTTGTCTTGAACCGAAAGTTCTAGGATGCAGCCCTCGGCTTTACGGTCTTCTGGGCAAAAGGCCATACCGGCTTGCATTGAAGCTAGTGGATTAGGCCGAGCTGGTTGCCCTTTTACTTCCAGGCTGCCCGTTTCTGGGATGTCGGCACCGAAAATCACTCGAGCCACCTCAGTGCGGCCACTGCCGAGCAGTCCTGCTAAACCCACAACTTCGCCTTGATTGATGTCCAAGTCAAATGGTTTTACCCCTTGCGCGACACCCAACTGCTTGGCCGAGACCACCGGCACACCTGCTTTTTTAGCAACCGCCGATGGTCTACGTTCGATGGTAGCTAAGTCGTCAAATGTCCGTCCGAGCATGGCTGCTACTAGATCACGGCGCGGCATATCAGCAACGGCGTATTGTCCCACCAGTGCGCCATTGCGCAACACCGTTATCTGGTCGCAGATCTGATAGACCTGATCGAGAAAGTGGGTGATAAAGACAATGCCCATCCCACCAGCTTGCAGTTTTTGCATCAACTCAAACAAGCGAACCACCTCTTGCTCGTTCAAAGAGGAAGTCGGCTCGTCCAGAATTAAGACCTTGGCTGAAATGTCGATTGCCCGGCCAATGGCGATCATCTGCTGTACGGCTATGGAATAACCCGACAGGGGCTTCTCGACATTAATATCGAGGCCAATGCCGCGAAGTACTGCACGAGCTTGGCGGTTCATCTGCTGCCAATTGACCATTCCAAACCGGCGCGGTTGTCTACCAAGGAATAAATTCTCTGCCACCGACAGATTGCCGCAGAGGTTGACCTCTTGGTACACGGTTGATATGCCACGCTGCTGGGCTTCCTGCGGTGAACGATTCACGATTGGCGTGCTGGCATCGTTCAAGTAGATCTCACCGGATTCAAATTCTTCGGCACCGGTCAACACCTTTACTAGGGTGGACTTACCGGCACCATTTTCTCCCATCACCGCATGAATCTCACCTGGGCGGAGCGTGAAATCCACCTCATCGAGAGCGAGGACACCGGGAAAGTTCTTGGTGATGTTTCGCATCTTCACCAGGGAGTCTGCCATGGTTTGACCTTCCTGTTGCCCATCATAGACGAACGCGAAGAGCCTGGAGAACTCTTCGCGTTCGTATGTGATGTTGCATTTACTCGATTATGAAAACGCCCTTTTCAAACTTATGAACCGAACGCAATGGGGAGTTTCGCATCGACATTTGTTGAATCAATCACTTCCTCTTGCGAGAAGGTGGGGGACGGAATCTTTTCGCCTTGTGATGCCCGCAGAATCAGCTTGCCAACTTGTTCACCTAGCAGAGGGTTGCACTCGGCTATAGCATCAATAATCCCATCTTTGACCATCTGAACTGCTGACTTGTTACCATCGAAGGAGATGACGATGTAGTCCTTGGGATCCAAGCCGACAGCGGTCATGGCATCTATCGCGCCATAGACCATGTCGTCATTTTCGCCCCACACCACGGTGAAGTCAGTCGGCTGAACGGAGCTCAGTATGGCTGCCATGGCAGCTTGCCCCTTGTCGCGAGCGAACTCTCCGGTCTGTTGTTTGAGGATGGTCCAGCCATTCTTTTGGACACCGGCTTCCAGTCCCTCAGTTCGGCCAGCCTGGGCGTCTGAACCCATTTGACCTTGTAGATGGATGATTTTGATGTCGCTGTTCGACAGGTTATTCGCCGCGATGTAGCCCTCGAGCCAAGCTACAGCCCTGTCTCCTTCGCCGCGCATGTCAGAGCCGAAGAAGAATTCATAGTATTGATCTAAACCTTGGAGACGCCGGTCAGAGTTGATGACAGGAATGCCGGCATCCTTTGCTTCTTTAAGCACCGGTTCCCAGCCGTCGTTGCTCAATGGTTGGATGACAATTACTTCAGCTCCTTGGCTGATAAAGTCTCGGACTTGTGCTTTCTGGGTAGCGTCGTCTCCGTTTGCATCACCAAACTTCAAATCAAAGCCATTGGCTGGAATGAAGTAGTCTTTGAAGCTTTGAGTGTTGGCTGTACGCCAGCCGGATTCAGAACCGGTTTGGGCAAAGCCCACCACGATAATCCCGTCGCCATTCTTGTCCCAGGCACCCATTGCAGAGCTACCGGTGTTCCCAGTTGAGGTAGCGGGCGGGGCATCTGACGATGGCGGTGGTGGTGGGGCGGGGGTATCACTTCCGCAGGCAGTAAGACCTACGGCGAAGGTCATTGCACACGCAGCAGCCATGATCTTCGTGAGTGTTGTAGTTTTCACGTGTTCTCCTCGTAGTCACTAGTGGTCGACACCATGGTCGATGACTCACGCAGCGCACACAACCCATTTAGTTCTATGTGAACTCTGCGTATGATGATATTGTTAACGCTCACATAAACTGGTGTCAAGCCTCACATTGCAACGTTACCAAATTGTTACTAGCGACAACCGGCCATTAGGACGTAAAAGCAAAACCTGACTGCGCTGTCTAGGGCAAGACACCGAACATGCATCCTGTCGTTACCAAATTGTGATAATCGGAAGGCGATAAGAAGCTTGACTTTCTTGAGTGTTAGCGTTCACACTATTGCAGTCTGGTTGATGTCGACTGAGTCGTATTGACAGTCTCACCGACTTGGCCACAAATGTACGCCAGGTTCTTAGGAGCATCTTCTACTCCTTTGTACCCAAGGGGGCAGTTGCCGGATTGCTGCCCAAGGATTTATGACTCAGCTAGTCGATACAGGAGGCAATGGCATATGACAGCTCAGCAGGCACTACACGAGGTCTGGTTCTTGACCGGTTCACAAGAGATGTACGGCGAAGAAACCTTACGTCAGGTTCAGCAAAACTCCCAAGCGCTAGTGCAGCAGCTCAACTTGGCAAAACTCCCGCTCAAAGTAGTGTGGCAACCTGTTCTTACCTCAAAAGCGGCGATTGAACGCGCCATTTTGGAGGCTAATGCCGACCCCATTTGTGTTGGTCTAATTGCTTGGATGCACACTTTTTCGCCCGCGAAAATGTGGATTGCAGGTCTAAAAGATCTGCGGCTGCCGCTGTTACACCTGCACACTCAAGTCGATGCAGCTCTGCCGTGGCAGACCATTGACATGGACTATATGAACTTGCATCAAGCGGCTCATGGTGACCGCGAGTTCGCTTACATCGAATCCCGACTGGCGATTAATCGCAAAACAGTGGCCGGAGCTTTGGACAATCCGACGGTCACCAGTCGCATCGAGACTTGGGCTCGGGCGGCGTTGGCCTGGGCTGATTCCAAACGAGGAATCGTAGTACGTTTCGGTGACAACATGCGCAACGTGGCGGTGACAGATGGAGACAAGGTTGAAGCCGAGGCCACAATTGGTTTTGCCAACCGCACTTACAG
>WRJP01000037.1 GCA_009778535.1 Propionibacteriaceae bacterium
GAAAACAATAGCGATTCACCGGAGTGGGCTGATACGGTCATGAAAATTCCTCGGATTCCTGCTGAGGGTCCGATTCCTACCAAGCCAGCAACGAAACGAACCACAAGGCCACGGCCGGAAACTGGGGCTGCTAGCGTGAAAGTAAAGCCTGTACTTCCTTCACCGCCGCCGGTAAGAGTTCCCAGACCTATTGTTGAAGCCATCGAAGCTATCCCTGATGCTCCAATAACCCCGACTCCGGCAGTTTCTCCCGCCCCTGCTGCTCCTATCGTTCCGGATATGGCTCCGCTGGCTCCTCCTCCCGTACCCCCAATTCCGGTTTTAGATCCTGCACCTGACACGGCGACAGCCCCGGGAGTCACGGTTGCGGAACTTCCGGCCAATAAGCAGCGGCGCAAGAAGCGACTCCCTAGACGTGCCAGGCTGCATATTGCCCGTGTCGACCCGTGGTCGGCGATGAAAATCTCTTTCATGTTTTCCATCGCGTTTGGCGTCATGATTTTTGCTGGAGTGTACGTTGCATGGACTGCATTAGAATCTGGCGGATTGTTCGATTTGGTGAATGAGAACCTCACTGAGCTCCTCTCCAATCCTTCCGATCCGACTCCTTTTAAGGTGCAAGACTACGTAAATGGCGAGCGAGTGATGGGTTTCACAGCGGTGATTGCTGCAGTCAATGTGATAATAATGACCGCCTTGGGGACTATTGCCGCCTTCCTTTACAATCTGGCATCCACTGTCATTGGTGGGATTGAGGTTACTCTCGCCGAGGACTAAGCCGCGAAAATGCAGCAATAAACCGCTGAACACCTGAAGTGGACTTGACCTGACCCCAGATTGTTGGTCCGGGTGATGTGAGAGTCTTGAACCTAGTGTTCTGGGTAGGAAGGCTCATCATGAAGGGCAGGAAACATACACCCGAGCAGATCGTGCGGAAGTTACTGGAAGCAGACAAGTTGTTGGCGCAGGGCATCTCGGCAGTTGAAGTGGCGCGTCAACTCGGGGTGTCAGAGCAGACGTACTATCGGTGGCGTAACCAGTTCGGTGGTTTGAAGGCTGAAGACGCGAAAGAGTTGAAGCGGCTGAAGGGCGAGAACGCGACGTTGAAGCGGCTGCTGGCTGAGGCGGAGCTTGAGAAGGCGTTGCTCAAGGAGCTGGCCGAGGGAAACTGGTGAGCCCGGCCAGGCGCCGGGCGGGGGTGGAACACTTGGTCAGTGCGTTCGGTGTCTCTCAGCGGGCAGCTTGCCGAGCGGTTGGGCAACATCGCTCGACTCAGAGGTACCAGGCCAAAGACCAAACCATCAATGACTCTGACCAGGGTCTTCGGGTTTGGCTACGCGACTATGCTGGTGCTCATCCACGGTGGGGATGGCGGCGCGCCTATCACGATGCTCGTGGCGAGGGGTGGATGGTCAACCATAAGAAAGTCCAACGACTCTGGCGTGACGAGGGACTACGGGTGCCAGTGAAGCGGCGCCGGAAACGCCAAGGTACCACCCCGGAAGGCCTTGACGTGACCCCCGCTGCCCCGAATGAGGTGTGGGCGATCGACTTCCAGTATGACGCGACCACCGACGGGAAACCGATCAAGATCCTGTCGGTGATTGACGAGTTCACCCGAGAGAATCCCGGTGGCCTGGTCGAACGTTCGATCACTGCGCCGTGTTTGACTCGAGAGCTGGACAGGATCGTCGCCGAAAGAGGCCGACCACCGAGAGTGCTGCGGATGGATAACGGCCCAGAAATGGTTTCCCAAACCCTCGCCGACTGGGCTGAAGGACGCACCGGCCTGTGTTACATACCGCCTGGTGAGCCATGGAAGAACGGCTACATCGAGTCATTCAACGGCAGGATGCGCGATGAGTGCTTGAACATCAACGCCTTCTGGTCGCTGACCCAGGCGCGCGTCATCATTTCCGACTGGAGAATCGAATACAATCAACAAAGACGGCATTCCTCGCTTGGGTACAAAACTCCCGCGCAGTACGCCGCCAACTATCAAAGAGAAACGGAACTCTCACACTAGCCGGACCAAATCAAGGGGTCCCGTCAGACTTCAGAGTTGGCGGGTCTGCCTTTACTCGTGGTTTCGATATGACCTGCGGTCTACTCAACCGAGAACTGCTGTCAGTTCGTGCCGAGAATGGCCGCTACTTCGGGAGTATTCAGATTGTCGGCGGTGTACCACACAGCTTCAGAGATGATTTCGCGCTGAGTTGGCATAGTCCCGTTGGCGGCATCGACTAGCACCTGAACGGTCAGGTAGCCAATCCCTGCTGGATTTTGCGCCACTGCGCCAGTGATCATACCTTCGGCGACCAATGTGATTTCATCCGGTGATGCGTCAACACCAACGACAACAACCTGACCGAGAAGGTTTCGGCCTGCTACTTCCTCAGCGATAGCGATTACCGAGTCGTCGTCAGTCCCGAAGAAGCCAACCAAGTCCGGATGGGCGGTTAATATGCCCGCAGCTTTGTCCCGTGACTTGGCTTGATCGGATTCACCATTTTGGATATCGACGATCTCCATTTGCGTGTTGGCTTCAATATATTCTTTGAAACCATCGCGGCGTTCAGCCGCAGTACCGAGTACCCCATGCGCCACAATGGCAATCTTGCCCTGCCCGCCGGTCAGCCTAGCCATATTTTCAGCAGCCAGCGCTCCAATGGCTTTGTTGTTTGAGGCGATGGTAGCTATTGGAATCTCTGAAGTGCTCAATGGAGTGTCGAAAACAACCACCGGTATGCCTGCCGCTTGCGCTGCTTGCAGAATCTCGGGGGCACCGTCTTGAGCGCCATCTTGGGGAGCAAATCCGATGCCCGCAGGCCGCTCATTAACAGCGGTCTGCAACTGGTTAAGCTGTTTGTCTGGTTCGGATTCTGTGTCCGGCCCTAGGAAGACAACCTCAACTCCTAACTCGGAACCTGCCTGCATCGCCCCACGTTTTACTGCCGTCCAGTAATCTGAAGCGTTGGCTTTTGAGACCAACACTATCCGCAGCGGCTGCCCAGCTGGCGTTTCGCCGCCACCAGTCGCCGTCGGCGCGGGCTGTCCGCTGCACGCAGTCACCATAATGAGCGCTGTCAATATCGCAGCGATGCTCCCTAGTTTTCTCACATACTCTCCTTGTAATATCCATTCAGTTCCGCAGCGAAGAATGCCCCTGCTGGCCGGTCATTCTTCCTTACCGCCACGACGCATAATATCGACGAACACCGCCAATAGTACGACGGTGCCCAAAACCACCTTCTGCCACTGATCTTGCACCCCCATGACTGTAAGACCGTTGAAGATGGTCTGGATGGTCACCGCTCCAATGACCGCTCCGAACACCGAAGCCCGCCCGCCACGCAGCGAGGTGCCACCTATGACAGCCGCAGCGATGGCATACATTTCGTAGCCCTGCCCCATTGTTGGATTAGCCGAAGACAGCCGCGACGACATGATCACCCCGGAGATACCAGTGAAGCAGCCACAGATCACGTATGCCAAGACTTCCCAACGCGGAGTGTTAATTCCCGAAATTCGGGTAGCTTCTTTGTTGGAGCCGATAGCTAGCGCATAACGACCGACCACCGTCTTATTCATCAACAAACCTGCGATGCAAGCCAATACGACCAAGATGACTACGGCGTTCTTCAACCCTGGAAGGAATGCTTCACCCATGGCGATGGCGTTATAGCCTGAAACAGCGCGCAGCGAAATAGTGATACCTCCAGCCAGCACCAGGCCAGTTCCCCAGCAGACCATCATCATGGCTAAGGTGGCGATCATTGGTTGCATCTTGACGTAGGCGACGAGGGTTCCGTTGATCAGACCCAGGAGCGCGCCTGCAAGTACACACCCCAGAACGCCTACCCAAATCGGCATTCCCAAGCTGGTCATCAGTATCGCTCCGATGACCGAGGTAGCTGCCATGCCCATGCCCGGGGTCAAATCGATGCCGCCAGTAGCAATCACAAAACTCAGACCAATAGCTTGAACTGCGGTAACCACTGATGCCAGCAGCAGTTGTGAGATGTTCTCCCACGAAAAGAAGCTTTGCCGCATAAACGAGAAAAAGATGGCTAACAATACCAGCGTTAACAGCACCATCGTTTGCTGAATGAAGCCGCGATGGCGCCGGGTGGCGGTAGCGGTCAACATATGAGTATTGGCTTGATTAGCTGTGGTCATTTCAGTCCTTGCACGGGTTGAAAATCGGTTGCCCGCTCCATAATGACTTCTGGTGTGGCTTCGGAATTTTTCAAAACACCGGTGATTCGCCCGTCACACATGACGACGATTCGGTCCCCCATCCGTAGGATTTCATCCAGCTCGGAGGAGATCATGATGATCGACTTTCCTTGGGCAGTGAGGTCGCGCAGCAAGTCGTAGATTTCCTGTTTAGCGCCGACGTCAATCCCGCGGGTTGGTTCGTCGAAGATCAAAATATCGCAATCGCGTTCCAACCACTTTGCCAGGACGACCTTCTGCATGTTTCCACCAGACAGGTTCCGAAGCTGCTGCCAGATACTCGTAGTTTTTATCTTTAGGTTCGCGCTGTGTCGGCTTGCAGCCGTAGCCATGGGAGTTTCGAATAGCCAACCAAGTTTCGAGAATTTTCCCAGTGACGGCAGCGCAATGTTTGCGCTCACGCTCTGACGTAGTAACAGGCCGTATCGCTTGCGGTCTTCGGACAGGTAGCCAATTCCAAGCCGAACCGCAGCAGCGGGTTTTTTGATTTTGGTTTCAGTCCCAAACACCGTTATTTTCCCTGCGGTGGCCTTATCAACCCCAACTAAAGCTCGGGCGGTTTCAGTACGACCGGCGCCCATCAAACCGGCGAAACCTAGAATCTCGCCGCGTTGCAGTTCAAAACTTAAGTCTTTGACCCGAGGCGGTGCGGTCAGTCCTTCAACTTTGAGCACAACTTCGGCCGCTGGCTTCGGTTCAGGACGGACAGTTGATTGCAGCTCGCGTCCTACCATGAGTTGAATCAGCTGCGAAATCTCAAGCTCTTCTGATCGGTGGCTGGCTACCGCCTGACCGTCGCGAAGCACGCTGATTTGGTCACAGATTTGTTTGATTTCGGCCAAACGATGCGAGACGTATACCACTGCGGTTTCGGTGCTGCGGAAGTTTTCTATCAACCCGAACAGCAACTCGACTTCACCGCCCGACAGTGCAGCAGTGGGTTCGTCCATTATCAAGATTCGGCACTCGAATGACAGCGCTTTTGCTATTTCCACAATTTGTTGGGCGGCGATGCTTAGCTGGCCTACTTTCACTCTGGGGTCGATGGGCATCCCCAGCAGCTCCAGCAGCTCTTGCGCCTTGCGATTCAGTAGACGATCATCATTGATGAATCCGCCTGGCAACTTGGGTTCTCGTCCGAAAAAGATGTTTTGCGCCACACTGAGGTGATTCATCAAGTAGAACTCTTGGTGGATGACGCTGATGCCCAACTGGCGGGCTTGTGTGGGTGTGCTAATGGTTACGGGCTGACCATCTAGCAGCAGTTCCCCAGCATCTGGGCGATAGATTCCGGCAATCACTTTCATTAGGGTGGATTTCCCGGCACCATTTTCGCCGCAGACCGCGTGAATCTGCCCACCGCGAAGCGTGAAGTCAACCTCGTCAAGTGCCTTGACACCTGGAAAGGTTTTAGTTATTTTTCGTGCTTCGAGTAACACTTCACCGCAGGTTGTCGTCAACTATCTACCCACATCTTCGTAGTTATTTCGCTGCCTAACCTTATCGAAAGCTCCTGGCTAGGGGCGGTGCTAGTCAAAAGTGCACGACATTCTGTTGCATTTGGGGAAAATTACGTAAGTGATAGTCTGCAATTGGACGCAATATACCCCCTGGGGTATATTTGGAGCATGGAAAAGACCAAGATCGTCATTGTTGGGGGCGTCGCCGGCGGAATGTCAGTCGCCGCTAGATTGCGTCGTCTCGACCAAAATGCCGAGATCATTGTTTTGGAGCAAGGCGAACACGTTTCCTTTGCTAACTGCGGACTGCCCTACTACGTCGGCGGGGAAATAGTCGACGAGGCGCAGCTGTTGGTACAAACGCCGCAGTCGTTGCGCGAGAGCCTCAACCTGGATGTCAGAACGCACCATCAAGTCATCAGCTTTGATGCGGCTGCAAAGACTGTTCGTGTTAGCGTAGCTGGACAAGAAAGTGAGCTAAGTTACGATCACTTGGTACTTGCTCCTGGTGCAGTGGCAGCCAGACCTCCAATCCCAGGATTAGACCATCCGCTAGTACACACGCTGCGTGACGTAAAGGACGCTGCAACTCTGAAGTCCATGGTGGTTTCGGGTGCCAAACATGCGGTGGTTCTGGGTGCTGGGTTCATCGGGCTCGAAGCAGCCGAAGGGTTAAAAGCCCAAGGTTTGAACGTAACACTGATCGAAATGGCACCGCACGTACTGCCGCCGCTGGAACAAGAAATGGCTTGGTTGGTATCCCAAGAGCTACTCGAACTGGGCATCGATGTCCGAGAGGGCATTGCTGCGACCAAGATCGAAGATCAAAATGGGGTAGCCCAAGTGTCCCTTTCTGATCAGGATGTGCTCAGTGCTGATCTGGTGGTTTTGAGTGTAGGCACCCGACCGGCTACAGCGCCTTTTGCAGCCTGCGGGTTGGCCTGCGACGAGCAGGGCGCGATTATCACCGATGAGCAAGGTCGCACTAACTTGGCGAATGTGTGGGCGCTCGGAGATGCGGTCGCCAGCGTCGATGCTGTAACTGGAGTCTCACGTTCGGTTCAGCTAGCAGGCCCCGCTAATCGCAGCGGGCGATTGGTGGCCGATGCCATTGGCAACACACCATGTGCTCGTCAAATTCCTAAGCTATTTGGGACTGCTATTTTGCGAGTCGGTTCGTTGACGGCAGCGATGACGGGTGCAAATCGGGCGAGCTTGGAAAGAGCAGGGATGGAGTACACCACGCTGCATTTGCATCCGCTTCACCACGCTGGATACTTCCCGGGGGCTTCCCAGGTTCACCTGCTGGTACACATTGAGCCGGAAACCGGCAAGATTCTTGGAGCGCAAGGTGTCGGCGGAGCTGGGGTTGATAAGCGGATCGACGTGCTCGCAACAGCTATGCGTGCCGGTCTGACAGCTCCTGATCTGATCGACATTGATCTTGCATATTCGCCGCTGTATGGTTCGGCGAAAGACCCAGTAACTATGGTTGGTTTCCTTGCCGACAATGTGCTCACCGGACAGACCAAACTGTGGTACCCAACCGGTCTCGACTGGGCGCGTAAGCAGTGTTTGATTCTCGACGTAAGAACCCCAGATGAGTTCGCATCTGGACATGTTCTGGAAGCTGTGAATATTCCGCATGTTGAGTTGCGCGAGTCTTTAGCGAAGGTTGTTGCACTGGCAGCCGGGCGTCCTATTGCTGTGATGTGTCAATCGGGAGTACGCAGCTACATTGCCCATCGCATCTTGGCCAGCGCCGGATTGGATTCACAAACCTTGTCAGGTGGCATGTTGACGCTACGTGCCTACCTTGGGGCAAATGCCGACGACGCTATCACTAAGAGCCGATAATCATGCAGCAGGCAACTAAGGAACCAGACATCAAGCACCAAGTGCTCAATCGGTTGAAGCGAGCGCAAGGTCAGCTACGGGCGGTCATCGCGGCGGTTGAAAATGACGACGACTGCCGCGCCGTAGTCACCCAGCTTTCAGCGGTGTCAAAAGCCATTGATCGGGCTGGTTTCATCATCGTCATGGGCAATATGAAACTGTGTTTGAGCGCCGACGCTGACCAGCTGTCGTCAGTTCAACAAGACCAAAAAACCGTCCGGCTAGACATTGCTGAGATCGAGAAAATCTTCATGATGCTCAAATGAACCACCAGTACAAGACCAGTTAGCTAAACCCAAACAATTTAAAGGAAAATGAAAATGTGTTACCCACGCAAATGTGAAATCTGTGGCAAGACCACCTGGGGCGGCTGCGGCGCGCACGTCGCTCAAGTCAAGGTGGGGGTTCCCGCCGAAAATTGGTGTGATGGAAAACACACTCAAGCTGAAATTGATAACCCCGTCCCGCAATCGGGATTTTTGAGCAGATTCTTTGGGCGCTGAGCAACTAGTCATTCCGCTCATGCCATGACACAGATAGGAAATACATGATTAGACAAACTCTGCGATGGAAGCTCGTCGTCGGCTTTATTGGCCTTGCTGTGATATCTGGGTGTGCCGTTCCGCAAATATCGCCATTAGTTGATGCTCCCGAGGCGCTACCGTCTACTGCCGCAGCTTCGACGCCTAGTATGACACCGGTTGAGCCTGTGGTTTCAACGTCGCCACATACTCCGCTACCCACTGCCACCCCAGAAACGACGGTCGCAGTCACAGCGCCCAGCGTGGTTGGAATGACGGTAGCACAAGCTCGTCAAACGCTTGCATCCCATGGTGTGGAGATCGAAGAAAGTTTTACTGCTGGATCGACGGTGATAGGTGCTGTGGATTTGCTTGTCACTGGCCAGTCTCAAGTTGGCAGTGTAGTCAAGCTCACAATCACCGGTACAGCAGCCACGCCTTCGCCGACACCCACGCCGCAGACGGTGGAAAATCCTGCTAGCACACCTACTGCTAAACCATCGGCTACAACAAGTCCAAAATCGACTGCAAAGCCAACGGCGACCACGAAACCAACGGCGACGACCAAGCCAACAGCGACCGCCAAGCCAACAGCAACACCAAAACCAACAGCAACACCAAAACCAACAGCAACACCAAAACCAACAGCAACACCAAAACCAACAGCAACACCAAAACCAACCGCAACCACCACACCTGCGAAGCAGGTAGTTCATCCAGGCGCATTCTGCACACCTGTTGGAGCAAAGGGCGTTACCGCTAAAGGCACCCCGATGGTATGCAAGACAACTGACAAGGATTCTCGTGCCAGGTGGCGAGCCGCTTAGCATCTCCCTACGGGTCAGATAGTCGCGCCCTCTCGGGTTCAATTTCCTTAGGAGTCGGAGCCACCTAAGGGAATTGAACCCTTGACCTGCTCATTACGAGTGAGCCGCTCTGCCGACTGAGCTAAGGTGGCGACAACCGACCTGTGGTGGCCGGTGCGCGAATAACTATATCTTGGTGTAGCCGGACGAGCGAAACTTTCTTCATTTATGTGAAGTTACTGCGTAATATGAACTCGCGTAGGCTTGTGCCATGACCAATACAGAGTTGACCGATCGGGTTGAGGAACTGCTGCCGCAGCTAGTAACTGACTTAACAGAACTCATTGCTATCCCCTCGATCTCATCGGTGCCAGAACACGCCACCGATGTGCGCAAAGCCCAAGAAAAAATAGTTTCTTGGCTACTTGAAATTGGAGCGGCCGACGCTCAGATCGTGCAAGAGGGCGGACAACCCGCCGTGATAGCGCATTTCCCCGCGCCGCCCGGAAAACCCACAGTGTTGCTCTACGCACATTCCGATGTGCAACCATTCGGTGAGATTTCGGATTGGAGTTCAGCCCCAACCCACGCCGTCATACGCAATGGCAGGCTTTACGCTCGTGGTAGTGCCGACGACAAAAACGGAGTCATGGCTCATATTGCTGCACTGCGTGCATTTAATGGCAAGCCCCCGGTAGGGGTCACGGTATTCATAGAAGGAGAAGAAGAAATCGGTTCGCCCACGGTTGCTCAAATTCTCAACAAACACCGCGACGTGTTAGCAGCCGACGTTTTCGTAATCTCAGATGCCAGCAATTGGGATTCCGACCACCCAACAATCACCAACACATTGCGCGGTATCGGAGAGTGCGTCGTGACGGTGCGAACTCTCGATCACGGTGTTCACTCCGGTGAGTTCGGGGGCGTCGTACCAGATGCGCTAACCACACTTTGCAGGCTACTTGCTACCCTGCATGACGAGCAGGGCAATGTGGCAGTCGCTGGGATCAAACGTTTTCCGGCACCCGATTTGGAATATCCAACTGATCGGCTGGCCGAAGAAACAGGGAAACTTCCAGCAACTACCTGGATTGGAACTGGTTCTGTCGTAGAACGCCTATGGACTTCGCCCAGCATCTCAGTTTTGGGCATAGATACGACGAATATCGCCCAAGCATCGAACACCTTGATACCGCAGGCGAGTGCAAAGATCGGATTACGCGTAGCTCCTGGTGACGACGCGGCTGCCGCACTACAACACTTGGTATCCCATCTGGAAGCGCACGTGCCTTGGGGCGCGCAAATCGAAATCACAGCACTGAACTCGGGTGAGCCGAGCATCATCGCAACCGACGGGTCAGCAGCACAAGCAATGCGGGAAGCGATGACAGAAGTCTGGGGATCCCCGCCGGTACTCATGGGAATGGGCGGTTCAATTCCTATGATAAAACTCTTTCAGGAAACTTTCCCAGCTGCCGAAGTGCTTTGTGTCGGTTCTTGCGACGCCACTTCGCGCATCCACGGTGTGAACGAGTCGCTCGATCTTGAACTCTTTCGTAAATACGTCCTAGCGCAAACGCTATTACTTGAAAAACTTAAAGCGCTGTAACACCCTAACTGGAATCGCCTCGGCTTCAGGCAGCGACCGGCCGTGCTTGAAAGCCCGAAATAGGGTAGAGTGGCACCTCGGTTGTATTAACCTGATACGCCCTCCTGCTGTGGGAAATGCCCATAGCCGCTCTAGTCCAGAGGAGGTGAGGTCCGCGTATGCGTGAATACGAAGTAATAGTGATCATTGACCCTGAGGTTGACGATCGTCTAGTAAACGGTTTGCTGGACAAGCCGCTCAAGGCTTTCAAAAAGTCCGGTGGCGTTGTGGACAACATCGATGTTTGGGGTCGACGCCGTTTGGCCTATGACATTAACAAGAAGTCAGAAGGCATCTACGCCGTACTGAACCTTCATGCTGAACCTGATGTCGTAAAGGAACTGGATCGTCAATACACTTTGAACGAACAGATCATGCGCACCAAGGTGATCCGTCCGGATCTTCACTGAGACGTTGCGCAGCATCAGTAATACTGCTGCTTGCAACTCCTATCCGGATACCAAGAACCTATCGAAAGGCAATCATGGCTGGCGAAACCATAATTACCGTAGTTGGAAATCTCACCGCTGACCCAGAGCTGCGCTTTACTCCGACCGGAGCACCGGTAGCTAATTTCACTGTCGCGTCAACGCCACGGATGTTCGATCGTCAAAACAACGAATGGAAAGATGGCGATGCCATGTTCCTGAACTGCGCAATTTGGCGTCAAGCAGCAGAGAATGTTGCCGAAACTCTGACGAAAGGTATGCGAGTGATCGTGCAGGGTAGGTTGCGTTCGCGCAGCTATGAAACCCGCGAAGGAGAACGCCGCACCGTCTTTGAAGTCGAAGTCGAGGAGATTGGCCCCAGTTTGCGGTACGCCACAGCAAAGGTCAATCGCAGCACGAGCGGTGCTAGCTCTGGTGGTTGGCAGGCAAGCCAATCTTCGGAAGCGAACATCGGTCCTGACCCTTGGGCGAATAGCTCTGCAAGCGAAGAGCCGCCGTTCTAAGAAAACCACTGTCTGGGTTGATACCAAGGCAGCACCTGACCCAAATCATTAGGCACATTCCGGCAAAGGCACACAGCGCGAGCCGGGCTCCAAGAAAGGAAGCACCACAATGGCCTCACAGCGTAAACCTGTGAAGAATATAAAAAAACTTGCCCCCGCGAAAGCGATCAAGATTGGGCATGTTGATTACAAAGACGTCGCTACACTGCGTCGCTTTATTTCGGAGCGCGGGAAGATTCGTGCCCGCCGCGTCACCGGCTTATCCGTACAGGAACAACGCATGATCGCTATTGCCGTGAAAAACGCACGCGAAGTTGCATTGCTCCCCTACGTTTCGACATCTCGCTGATTGGAGGAGAGGAAATGAAACTTATTCTCACTGCCGCAGTTGAAGGTGTTGGTATCGCAGGTGACATCGTCGAAGTAAAAGATGGCTATGGACGGAACTACCTGCTGCCGCGCAACTATGCGATTTCCTGGAGCAAAGGTGCAGAAAAGCAGATTGCAGGTATCAAACGTGCACGAGACGCACGCGATATTCGCTCCGCTGACCACGCAGCACAGATACGCACCCAGTTGGAAGAATTGCAGGTGACACTAGTCGCGAGAGCGGGCGAATCCGGCAGACTCTTCGGAGCTGTCACGCCAGCAGACGTAGTGCAAGCCGTGAAGAAAGCCGGTGGACCTTCGCTCGACAAGCGCGGCGTTGTAATCGCTAAGCCGATAAAACTAGTGGGGAAGCACACCGTAGGCATTAAGTTGACCGCAGGAATCACTGCTCACATCGAGTTGGAAGTAGCTACTGCTTAGGCTAGCTACCCGAGTCAATGAAGATCTAGCAAATACTGGATCTTCATTGACTTTCTATTTGGCCAAATTGTCTAAGCTGCGCGCCACCTGGCTCTTGGGTCTTCGGCGGTCGTTTTACAAACCATTTTTGTGCCGTTGGAAGTAACGCCTTTGGCACCAACAGGTGTGCAGAACGCCCCAGCAGTGACTGTACCGGTCGTAATCGTCTTCGCAGCAGTCCACTGGGCGTAAAGCGTAAATGGACCAGTTTTGGTGATCTTGTCGCCTTTGGCCATCTTCTTGCCGCCAGTTGGTTCGGTGTACCAGCCCTTAAACGTGTAGCCAGCCTTGCTAGTGGTGGGCAGCGCAGGCAGTTTCGCCTTGTACGTGAACGAAACAGCTGATGCAGCTTTTCCACCTTGAGCGTCGAAAGTAATCTTCGCCGTCTTAACTACATTCACCTTAAACTTGTAAGGCGTTTGCAATCCGGCATACTTGATGGAAACAGTTTTAGTACCGGCCTTCTTTGAGTTGAAACCAGTGATACTTATGTTCTTGTCAGAAAGCGAAACTGTGATCGGATCCATCCCTGGATAGGTGATTTTCAGCTTGCCAGCCGACCGATTGAATGGTGCACCTACCACATATTGGGTTTGTGCTCCAGTGAGCGTGATTTTGCTTGGCTTCAACCAACGCGCATACAGCGTCGTGTTTTTGGTGAGCTTCACAGCGCTGGTCGCCGTGACTTTCACACCACCAGTCTTTGCGGTGTACCAACCATCAAACGGAGCTTTACCCTTGCTAGAAGTTGGTAAAGTGCCGTAAGGCTGACCGTTAAAGACTTTCTTAGAAGTTACCTTTTTCGTCCCGATCTTCGGTGCACTGCCGCCATTGGCGTCGAACTTAACCGTGTAAGACTTTGGTGTCCACTGCGCATACAAAGTGAATGGTCCAGTTTGGGTGATCTTGTTACCTTTCGCCACTTTCTTTCCGCCAGTAGGAGCGGTGTACCAACCCTTGAACGTGTAACCTGCTTTGGTTGTATTTGGTAGCTTCGGCATTTTTGCTTGGTATTTGAATGAAACAGCTGCTGCGCCTTTTCCACCTTGAGCGTTGAAAGTGATCTTC
>WRJP01000038.1 GCA_009778535.1 Propionibacteriaceae bacterium
TTCGCCTGTATCTCGACATCCGGCGAATGCCACCAAAGATGATCAAATAAAAAAGTGACGGCATATGCGATCAGCCAAGCCTGGAACAGCGTCAACACTGCGTTTACTGAGCCCACACCGGTACCTGCAATCAGGAAACCTCTGGTCGCACGCGCGCGACGCAACAGATTTGTGTCTAAAGGACCAGGCATTGCTACACCTTATCGTCAGCTCCGGTTCTAGTGTTAGCTGCTAGCTGCACCAACCTGTAGCGATGAAACAACCCCAGGCGGCTGTCGCAGGCACCCGGGCTCAGCATTCCGGTGGCCACGAAGGCGAACAGTTTACCGTTGTCTCGAAAGAGAAACCCGCACCAGGGCATAAATCGAGTCAAGATTGGGCAAAAATAAATCGGGGGAGAGTCTTGGCGACTCTCCCCCGATAGCTATTGATAGTCAGCTTTCACACAAGTGAAGATGCTGCTTTCGTATTACTTGGCATCTGCAACGACATCGTCTGGAATGTTGCTTACGCCAATCGGACGCCGGAACGTCCAGTAGACCCAGATCGTGTATGCCAACACAATCGGAACCATGATCAGCGCAATGACCAACATGATCAGCAACGTGCCATCTGTCGAAGCGGCAGCGAAGGCGTTCATTCCGAACAGCTCGCCACTGGCATCGAAGACAGTGCGCGTACCCGCATCGACAAAGCCCAAACCTGGGAGCATCCGAATGAAGATGCCCAAGGCCACAGCCAACCAAGCCACGGAGGTGGCGACGAAGGACGTGCCCTTGCCAATGTTGAGCCAGGCCCAGATCAGAGCCACCGCCGCTACTAATACCAGAATCCAGTTCAGACCGGACAGGAACACTGGAGCCCAGAACAGGTTCTGGCAAACCAGGAATACTGCGCCGCCAGCGATGGTGATCAGACCCATGGTCTTAGCAAATTTCTTTGCCCGATCATGGATTTGACCCTTGGTCTTGAGAACCAGGTAGATAGAACCGTGGAATAGACACAATGCGACTACCGCGATGCCACCGAGCAGACCGAATGGGCTGAACAACTCCCAGAAGTATGGCGTCACACCAACGTTAGCTTGGCTAGTTGCGACTACAAACAGCGCCGGGTTGTTCGGATCGGTAACCACCGGCAAGCCGATGACGAAGTTGGCAAAGCCAACACCAAACACCAACGGAACCAGGAATGAACCGATCGATGCCAGCCAGTCAAACGTACCGCGCCACTTTGTATTTGGATGCTTGGAACGATATTCGAAGGACACGCCACGAATAATCAAGCCAACCAGCACCAAGAACAGTGGCAGGTACAGTCCGGAGAACAGTGTGGCGTACCAGGCTGGGAAAGCTGCAAACATTGCGCCACCAGCGGTCAATAGCCAAACTTCGTTACCGTCCCAGACTGGGCCGATGGTATTGATCATCACTCGACGTTCTTTTTCAGACTTGCCGAGGAATGGAATGAGCATAGCTACGCCATAGTCGAAGCCTTCAAGGACGAGATACCCGACCCACAAAACAGCGACTAGGAGGAACCAAACGACCGCCAATGCAGAGGGGACCGCTTCAGGAAGGTTAAATGCAAAATTGAAATTCATTTCTACACCTGCCTATCAGTATGCGAAGCTCATCGGAGCATCTTCATCAGTTTGAACCTCTGGTTCTCTGAGATAATGCGGCATTCCGAGCTTTATGTACTTCAACATCAGATTCACTTCGACCACCGCAAATACTGCGTAGATCAAGGTGTACAGCACCAATGTCATTCCAACCTCAAAGGCGGTGACACCGGGCGAAACGGCAGCATGTGTGCTCAACACTCCGTTGACTATGAATGGCTGACGGCCAATCTCAGTCACCAGCCAGCCGAAGCTGGAAGCAAATAGCGGCATTAGCGGTGTAAGGATCATCATTGCTGTCCAGCCCTTGCCGCCCTTAGGAATCTTGGTTCCCTTGGTGGCGACCAGCGTGTAGATGCCAATCGCAACGCCAATCACACCGAGCAGCATCATGAATCTGAACGACCAGAAGCTCGGCATGACTGGAGGAATCCAGTCAACCGCGTCTTTCTGTCCCCAGATTCCAGCTCCCGCCGCAGCGGTAGTGACTTGCAACTGATTTCGGTCGTCGAGTGGCTTACCAGCTGCCAGTTTTGCACTGTACTCGGCCGCTAGGTCGTCCATGCCTCGAACTTCAGCGCCTGGATCGTTTGTAGCCATGAAGCTCAAAACGCAAGGAACGCCCAGACCTGGAACGATCTCAAATGGAGCGCAGTCTGTGGTCTTTTGCAGATTCTCAGCCGCAGCCATCTTCATGGGCTGCAAATCAGTCAGAACCTGACCTTGGATGTGGCCGGTCACAACGACGCCCACACAGGCCACGATAAGCACCCAAGCGCCGAAACGAGTTGCCCAACGGAAGTCGGCGACATCATCGGAATTTGGATGTTCGCGGTTCACGCGTACTAGATTCCAGCCAGCGGCTCCCAGCACTAACGCACCGGCAGTCATGAAGGCACCGAAGATTACGTGAGTCCACGTGGTAGCGGCGACTGGATTGAGGATAACAGCGAGTAAATCCGTCATCTGTGCCCGATTATTGGCGAATTCTGCGCCGGTCGGGTTTTGCATCCAAGCGTTTGCCGCGAGGATGAAGATTGACGAGATTAAGGTACCGATCGAGCCTAGCCAAATCGTAGCTAGGTGAACTTTCTTTGGAAGCTTGTCCCAGCCAAAGACCCAAACGCCCAAGAAAACGGACTCTAGGAAGAAGGCTATGAGAGCTTCCATAGCTAGTGGGGCGCCAAAAATGTCACCGACGGTCCGGGAGTATTCAGACCAGTTCATGCCGAACTGGAACTCCTGGACAATGCCGGTGACGACACCCATTGCAAAGTTAATTAGGAATAATTTTCCGTAGAATTTGGTTAACCGTAAGAACCTCACGTTCCCCGACTTAACCCACATTGTCTGCAAAACTGCTACTAGGAGCGACAATGCGATGGTTATTGGGACAAACAAGAAGTGGTATACGGTCGTAATGCCAAATTGCCATCTGGCGAGTATTTCCGCAGTCATGGGTAAGAATCTAGCGGTTGTAGCTTTGTTGGGCAACAATCTGCACATAGTTTGACCAAAATGAACGCATGATAGTCCAGGAAACTTAGTACCTGCTATGTTCTTGTTGTACCGAAGCTATTTGAGGTTTCTTGCCATATCGGCCCACTTTTGCTGCAAACCAAGGTACTTGCATCCCTATGCTGAAGCTAGCGTCACTACGTATTATTACATAATTCGCTTGTTCGCAGTGTGGACACACAAACACTGTCTACGATTCGACGCCTTGAACCAGACCATTAGATTGGATTGGGAATAATCGCTAGCCAAAACTGGTTTGAGCTGGTGGTGAAGCACCTACGACTCACCCGACTAGAACACAACCGCAACTGCGTCAGCATGATCTTTGTCAAAATTCAAGACAAGGCCGCGATGTTGCTACTAGAATTGTCCAAACGACACTTATGGGTTATAGCGCGTTTAAGTTCGTGGTGCTGCTTCGAAGGGTGTAGCACGCAATGAATGACGTGAACACCTCACGTTTTAACACAAGTGATGTTCGCGGTTACTCACCTCGTTACCCTTTACTGCCTCCACGTACGCCGTACGTGTAGCCCACCTGGAGGAGGCATGAACAATGACACGACGAGTTGGGGTTTGGGCGAGTGCGCTAATTATCACATTAGCGCTCATCTCTCCTGTGGTGGTGCAACCGGCATACGCCGCAGACGACACCCGTTACACCGCGACGCTGCGGTATTACGACGACGTGCAACTGACGTACTCACTGGTCTATCCAAACAGTAATATCTGGAATGGCGCGGCAGATATTCCCATCGGCGGCACTCAGATAGCCGGTCAGCTTTACTGCATCGATCCCTTCGTGCCCTTCCACACGCTTGCTGACAGTACCTATTGGGATAGGGCGACGAACGCGACAGTGGACGAGAAGGGCGATTACGTCTCTGCGGCACCTTGGAATATGTCAGCGACCCTCTATAAAAATATTGACGCCGTGACTTGGCTCAGCGTCAACGGGTACCGCGGCGACTATCTGAGCGACGACGCTCAAAGTAAAGCTAGTGTGGCAAGGCTGAGCGCTCTCTATCCCGCCCTGGGCGCCATAGACAAGCAGATCGCGCTGATGGCTAGCAAGGTTGCCATGTGGAAGATTCTGGTGGGAGATTCCTTGACAGTGCTGCGAACTAGTCTCGGTTCAGACTTCACCACTGGCAAGGCAAAGATTTTTGCTGACCTGGTTGATGCGCTCGTTGCCAGTGCAACCTTTGAACAAGCCACCGGAATCACGCGACTGGAAGTTGAGTTGAACTACGATGCGGCTGGAACCCAACTAGTCTCTGATGCCAGCTATCAGTTCTATGGGCCGGTGACTGCTTCGGTGACTTTATCCGATGCGGCAGGTTCAGGTTATGCCTTGGATTTGGACGATGTGCCAGTAACGGTAGGTGGGTCATCTGCTGACGACATCACGTTGGTTGCTGCTGACAAGTCGCCACTGCCCGGATTAAAAACCATTCCGGGAACATCGAACAATGCGCAGTATTTGGATGCTGCTGCTGGCACTATCAGCGCTGGAGTGTGGACGAGTGAACCTTTCTACCTACAGATTCCGGCCAGTCGCAGCCATACCGGTGATCTGATTCTCAAGGCGTACGCAATGGCAAATAATGTGCCGCTGATCGAGGGAACTCCGGTGTTCTTTATCAACCAACAAGCTGACGGTTCCCAGTCCTGGAACGCGGTGCAAGCCTTCATTGGTGCTGCTAACTCTGGGGCAGAGGTCAACTTGTACGCCGAAACTGGTTTACATACCTCCGATGTTGACCTTGGTCAGCTTTTCATTGCCAAACAGGTCGAGAACAGCACAAACACCGACAATACCGAGTTCACTTTCAGGGTGGAGTACACGCAAGACCCAGGCGACGGCCAGTTCGTGGTCTTGAACCTGAGTGACTATCCGGTGCATGGGGCTGCCAGTGTCAATGACGTCAGCAACACTTTCACTTTGACAGCAAACGGACTAGCTATGTTCAGCTATCTTCCAGTCGGATACGAGTACCGAGTAGTAGAGAGCGCTGCTGCTGGTTACAGCTCCGAATATCAGTTAAATGTTGCGGCAGCGGGCTCTGGAAGCCGAGCCGCAGGAGGCACAACTGTCGGCTTCGAAATGGATGACGACCTGGCGATGGTGACTTTCTACAATACAAATACAGCCGTAGAACAGCTAGCCCGTGCGCAACTCTACGTCGAGAAGTTGGCTGTACATGGGGCTGACATTGAGACAGGCGTGTCCTATACCTTCGTGGTTGAGCAGAGCGATGACGAAGGAGTCTCCTGGTCTCCGGTAAACCTCAGTGCCGAGGTTTTTCTAGGTGATTCGAGTTGGATTGTTGATGCTGCAGCCGGTACGTTCACACTTGGCTCCCGTAAATCAGTATTACTTGAACTCGACCCAGCATTCACCTACCGCGTCCAAGAACGCGACGTGTCAACTGACGTCATTCCGATGTACATATTGAGCTACTATGCTGACGATGCAAAAACAGTAAATGAGTTCGATCCCGCCTCCCAACGCAGCAACCTAGACGACGCGAATTGGACGATCAGCCCATATGCTGTCAGCAATATCGAGCTGTCTGAAGCGGGCTATGCACGATTGATGTTCATAAATCAGCGGCTAACTATGGCGAATCTGACCATCTCAAAGACGGTCATTTCAACATCAGCGGCCACACCGGATGACCTTTTCTCTTTCAGCGTGTGGTGTCTTGATGATGGTCTTGGATTGGACTCATACCCTTGGGCAGTGCCGCTTTCAACATCGGATGCTCCCCTAAATGACACTTTTATCATCACTGGCATTGACAGTAGTCGTATTAGCACGAACTCCGATGGCGAGCCGACAGTATTCAGCTTGAAAGCTGGTGAGTCAGCGACTATCTACGGTCTTTTCGTCGGAACCTATCGGGTAAAGGAACTAAACTTCGACGGCTTCACGGTCAGCTACACCCTGGATTCCGGTACCTCGATACCAGCATCGGACGGTGTCGTAGAAATCGAGTTGTCCGCGGACACCATGCTGACGTTCACCAATACTGAAGCCGTGAACGATGACGGTGGGGAAGAGGCAGACGAAGGAGAAGATAAAGAAACCGACAACGAGGGCGACGATACCAACGATAAAGACGACGATTCCGGCAAGAAAACAGAAGATGGTGAAGACGAGAACCCGTTCAAGGCAGATACTGGCGGCACGACCCTGCCTGGAACCAGCCTAGCCATAGCGTTAGCGCTCGCCCTTATCGCGTTCGGTGGACTCTTGCCGCTGGGTATTTCGCTGTACCGCCCTTCCTGCTGAGGGGATTGCTGTGGGGAACTGCGAAGCAGGTTGAGTAGGAACCTCTGGGTTCCGTATCGAAACTCAGAGAAAAGGCACACGAGGCAGCGGGAGATAGCCAGCACTCAATCTGAAGGATCCTCGGTTTGGGTGACTCCCTGGAATTGAGCTTGGTAGAGGCGATAGTACGCGCCCTTTGCGGCTAGCAGCTCACCATGGTTGCCTTGCTCGACGATGTCGCCGTGTTCCATGACCAAGATGGTGTCAGCGTCACGAATCGTAGAAAGCCGGTGCGCAATCACAAATGAAGTACGGTCAGCCCGCAGGGCTTTCATCGCCCGCTGCAACAACAACTCGGTTCGGGTGTCTACGCTGGAAGTAGCCTCGTCCAAGATCAAGATGGTGGGGTCAGCCAGGAAAGCCCGCGCAATGGTGATTAGCTGCTTTTCCCCAGCAGAAAGGTTGGAAGCCTCCTCGTTGACCAAGGTGTCATAGCCTTCAGGCAACGAGCGCACGAAACGATCCACATAGGTAGCCTTGGCCGCCTGCATAATCTCAGCTTCGCTGGCATCTTGGCGCCCATAGGCAATGTTTTCGCGGATTGTGCCCCCAAACAGCCAGGTATCTTGCAGCACCATGCCAACTAGTGAACGTAAATCCCGACGTGGGATAGTCGTGATGTCTATTCCATCTAGGGCGATACGTCCAGATTGCAAGTCGTAGAAACGCAGAATCAGATTCACCAAGGTGGTTTTGCCAGCCCCAGTCGGGCCGACAATTGCCACGGTTGAGCCAGGCTCTGCCCGCAATGACAGATCGGTAATCAACGGCTTTTCCGGATCGTAGCTGAACTCCACATTCTCGAAGGTAACCAATCCCGTGAACGCCTGTGACGGCGTTTGTGTCGCATCAGCATCCGATTCTTCAGCGGTGTCCAGCACTTCAAACACCCGCTCGGCAGAAGCTACCCCCGACTGGAGCAGATTCGCCATCGAAGCTAGTTGCGTAATGGGTTGGGTAAAATTCCGTGAGTATTGGATGAACGCCTGAACAGTACCGAGTGTGAGCCCGCCAGTCGCTACCTGTAGCCCACCAACAACGGCGATGACCACATAGTTCAGATTCCCCACGAACGACATGACCGGCATGATGATTCCAGACACGAACTGTGCCCCAAACGAGGCCTCGAACAACTCTTGGTTCTTCTTGCGGAATGCAGCGGCGATTTCACGCTGCCTGCCGAAAACCTTAACTAAGTCTTGTCCGGTGTAAGCCTCCTCAATCTGGGAGTTAAGCTGTCCGGTGTCTTTCCAGGTCGCCGCAAAGAGCTTCTGGGAACGTTTACCAATAATCATGGTGACGACGATGGCCAACGGGATTGTCAACAGTGCGACCAACGCCAATATCCACGACAGATAGAACATCATCACCAGCACACCCAGCACCGTGAAAAGGTTGGTGAGCACCTGCGAGAACGACTGCTGCATCGACTGTGAAACGTTGTCCAGGTCGTTTGTCACACGACTGAGTAGCTCCCCGCGCGGCTGGGAGTCAAAGTATTTCAGCGGCAAGTGGGTGATTTTCTCGGCAATCTGTTTACGCATCCGGTAGACCGAACGCTGCACAATGCCATTAATCACCAAACCGGTAATCCACATTGCCAAACCGGAGGTGAAGGCGATTCCAGCAGCAATCGCTAACTGCTCCCCGACACCGCCAAAATCTATCGGTCGTTTTGCCATGAACGCGTCGAAGATTATGTCGGTGGCGTTGCCTAAGATCTTGGGTGCAACGGCTTGGGCGGCAGTGGCAATGATGATCGTAAAAACGATGATGACGATCTTCGGGATTTCCTTATTCAGTTGCAGCGCTAACCGCTTCAACGAGGGCAGGAAGTTGATAGCTTTCTCTCCCGTGGCGCGGCGGCCATGCCCCATCGGGCCACCGCCCCGAGGCCCTGTAGGGCCATATTCGGGTCTGGCATTCGCTTTTGGTTTGTCGAGGCCGGGTGCTAGGTTTTTAGCAGGAGTGCTCATGCCGGAGCCTCCTCGGTTTGAAATTGCGATTCGACAATCTCGGCGTAGGTAGGATTATTCTCCAGCAGCCATTCGTGGGTACCGATACCGCAGATCGTGCCTTCTTCAAGCACCACGATCTGATCGGCGTCCCGGATCGTTGAAACTCGTTGTGCCACGACGATTACCGCGGCATCCTTGGTGGTTTCGGCCAATCCGGCTCGTACCTGAGCGTCGGTGGCTACGTCAAGAGCTGAGAACGAGTCGTCGAAAATGTAAATCTCAGGTTTGCGCACCAAGGCTCTAGCGATTGCCAGTCGTTGTCGTTGCCCGCCGGAAACATTGGTTCCGCCTTGGGCTATTGGAGCTTCCAAGCCGTCGGCTAACTTTGATACGAACTCGGTGGCCTGTGCCACGTCGAGAGCTTGCCACAATTCATCGTCGCTGGCATCAGGGTTACCCATTCGCAGATTGGAAGCTATCGTGCCTGAGAACAGGTAGGGCTGTTGTGGGACGATGCCGATCTGAGCCCACAGCAAATCCTGATCCAACTCGCGCACGTCGACCCCATCGACCAACACCCGACCCGCACTGACGTCATAAAGTCGCGGAATCAGATTAACCAAGGTCGTTTTACCAGCACCGGTTGCCCCGATGATCGCAGTAGTCGTGCCTGGTTTGGCTGTAAATGTGATTTGACGAATGACTGGTTCGGCAGCGCCCGGGTAGCGAAATTCAACGTCAGAAAATTCGACGACGCTGTGGGCACGCAACTCGGTAACTGGGTTTTCGGGAGGCACCACCGAAGAATTCGTTTCTAATACTTCCTTGATTCGACCAGCGGTAACCGCCGCCCTGGGGCCGATCATCAACATCACTGACGCCATCATCACGCTCATCAAAATCTGCATGAGGTATGACAGGTAGGCCGTCAACTGTCCCACCTGTAGATCGCCCTGGTTGATACGCCCCGCGCCAAACCAGATCACCGCAACCTGGGTCAAGTTCATGATGAGAAACACGGTCGGGAACATGGTCATCATGCGGGCACCAACTGCCAAAGCCGTCTTCACATAATCACGGTTTGCCCGATCGAAACGGGCAGCTTCGGTCGGTTCGGTAGTGAAGGCTCGGATAACCCGCAGTCCAGAAATCTGTTCCCGTAGCACGCGGTTGAGGTTGTCGATTCGGATTTGCATCTGTTTGAACAGCGGAGTCATCTGCACTACCAGCACCGAAATAACCACCCCAAGGGCAAAAACCGCAGCTACGATCAGCCAGCTCAGCCCCGGGTCTTCACGCAGTGCCATAACCACGCCGCCGATCATCACCAGTGGCGCAGAGACGATCACCACCGCAGACATCAACACGAACTGCTGCACCTGCTGTACGTCGTTGGTGCTGCGAGTAATCAACGATGGCGCCCCGAACTCTCCCATTTCCCGCCGGGAAAAGTTGATGGCGCTATCAAAAACTGCTTGGCGCAGATCGCGTCCGAACCCCATCGCTGCCCGAGAACCGCACCAGGTCACTGAGATCTGTCCGGCAACCTGCAAGATCGAAACCCCGAGCATGAAAGCCCCAAAAGTCCAGATGTGCGCGAAGTTTTGCTTGGCGACCCCGTCGTCGATGATGGAGGCATTGAGGCTGGGCAGTAGCAACGAAGCCATGGCCTGAACCAATTGCAGTCCGATCACCGCGAGCAGCAACCACCGGTACGGCTTTAGAAATTTGGCAAAAAGTTTGACCATCCACGTCCTCAAATTCTCACAACTTCTCCAATAGCCTAGAGGCGTTTTGCCGCTAGCGCACGGTAATCTGTTCAGGTGGACGAAACGATTTCAAGCCAAAACCTGGACCAAGAGTTGAGTGAACAACAACTCGTGAGAGCCAGTAAGCGTGCAAAACTGCTGGAAAATGGAGTTGAACCCTACCCAATCGCAGTGCCGCGCACCCACAGCGCTGCGCAAGTTCACCAACTTTGGGGGCATTTGCAAACTGGCGAAGAAACAAGCGATCAGGTTTGCGTTTCAGGACGGGTCGTTTTTATCCGCAACACTGGGAAACTCTGCTTTGCCTCCATCCAAGATGGATTTACTTTGGATGAATCTGGTACTCGACTGCAAGTTATGTTGTCGCTGGCCGAAGTTGGCGCGCAGGCGCTGGATTCGTGGAAGGCGTCGGTCGATCTGGGGGACTTTGTTTCGGTGAGCGGGCGGGTAATCTGCTCCAAACGCGGTGAACTTTCGGTTTTAGCGTCGACTTGGATGCTGGCATCCAAAGCCTTGCGACCACTCCCGGTACTGCACAAAGATCTCAACGAGGAGAACCGGGTTCGTCTGCGTCATGTCGATTTGATTGTTCGCCCTGATGCGCGCGATATGGTCAGAAAACGGGCAATCGTAACTAGAACCATCCGCGAAACCCTCAACGGCGAAGGCTACATTGAGATTGAATCGCCGACACTGCAATTGATCCATGGCGGGGCAGCAGCGCGACCTTTCAACACTCACCTGAACGCTTTTGACATACCGATGACACTGCGCATCGCCTTGGAACTTTTCTTGAAGCGCGCGATGGTGGGCGGCGCAGATCGGGTTTACGAGATCGGCAGAATTTTCCGCAACGAAGGGATTGACTCCTCGCATTCGGCTGAGTTCACCATGCTGGAAGCGTACGAGGCCTGGGGCGATCAGCACTCCATTGCAGCGATGACGCAACGGTTGATCGTACATTCTGCTGATGCTATTGGTTCGCGTATTATCCAAACTCCCGATGGCGAGATCAATCTGGATGGAGAATGGGCGTGGAAACCGGTCTATCCTACGCTGTCGCAAGCTGTCGGTGAAGAGATTACTCCAGCCACTGCTGCCACTGCCCTGCGTGCTATCGCTGATGCCCGCGAGATCGCCTACAATCCGGCCTGGGAGGCTCAGAAGCTGGTTATGGAGCTGTTCAGTGAGATAGTTGAACCCACACTGCTTCAGCCAACCTTTGTTTACGACTATCCGCCCATCGCCCAGCCGTTGGCTCGGCCACATCGCAGTGATCCCGATTTAATCGAAGCCTGGGATTTGATAATCGGCGGCGTAGAACGCGGCACTGGCTTTTCAGAATTGATCGATCCGGTGATTCAACGCGAACGGCTGGTGGCTCAATCTCTGAAAGCGGCTGCGGGCGATGTCGAAGCTATGCAACTTGACGAGGATTTCCTTGCAGCTCTGGAGCAGGGCGCGCCCCCCATGGGCGGTAACGGTCTTGGAATTGATCGACTGATGATGCTGCTTACCGGTGCTGGCATCCGAGAAACTATCCTATTCCCGCTGCTAAAACCCACGAATTGAGGAGTATTTCCGTCGGTAGAGCAGCGGTAACTAGCGGCAGAAGCTGGCTAGTTGTTTGTTGGCGCAGGGCTCAACGTAGGAGTTTCCGATGTAGGTGCCACTGGTGGTTCCACACCGTTACAGCCACTCACAGCGAAGATGAAAACGAAAGTTGTAAATATCCGCATCGGAATCTTCATTATCTCAGTCACCTTCTGTTGGGCGCGGACTGCCGAAGAAAATGTGAAACAAACAAAGGTAGTCTTCCTTTAATCACCAGACGAGTTGTTCAGTTTCTGAGAGTTTGAACCCGTGGAACGTTTCAGTATTCCAACAAGTCAACCCATCAACCTCAGACAAGCAAGCCCACGGATAATCAGCAATGGAGGTTCCATATTCCAACATAACTGGAGGTCCATCATCTTCCTCGAACCCCCACATCGCACTACTTGAGCAAACTTCTCCTTCGGCATCACTCATCACCCAAACTCGATAACCATTCCAGTCGTCGTCATCGCAATTTTGAGCAGTCGCTGAGGTATTGTCTATTTCGCAGTCGACACCTCCAGACCAGCCACCCTCAAGGCCCTCATCGTATGGCAGCCAGTTACAGCGAATGCTCTTCAAGGGAGAAACGAAAGCATAAAAGTTACTAGTTTCATCATATAAATCAATCATGCCGCTAGCATTGGCTGGAACACCATCGCATACAGCTAGACTCACACCCACAGGTAAGGTGACATTTTCGGAACATCTGATGGGTTCAGGACTTGACGAGACTGTAACACTCGGATCCATGCTGTCTGTAGGCACAGATGTCGGTGTGCTCGGTGTCGGAGACACTGGGGGTTCCACACCATTACAACCACTCATCACCAAGATGGCAGCGAAAACCATAGAAAAGATCGACGCCTTGGAATGCCTTCTTGTAGCCTTTAAGGATTCCACACTCGTTCCAATCATTTGTTACATTAAAACCAATCATCAGTTCAGTGTCTACTATAAAGTTTCCTCGCCATCAAACATGATTTTTGTTCCCCACGACTCCTCGCTGTCTGGCACTGTTACGAGTAACTCGTGATCACCAACATTAGTTATCACGCGCGCGCTATACACCCAGCCACCGGTTTTTGTTTCACTACGGGTCACATCACTAACCTGATAGAACGTTACACGCTTAGCCGGATCAGGCTCCTCACTATTGATATCCATAAAATAACTATCGAGATTGCCTTCTACTGTCATAAGTTGATCTTGGCTCATGCCACACTTTAACAATTCACTCAGATCCCAAGTCTCTGGCCTGAAGTCAGCATCTGGCCCATCTTCAAAAGGAGGGAAACTCTCCAGCGGAGCACTTGAGCTCATGCTCGGAGTTTCGATTGGTATAGGGGAATCAGATGGGGATGGTGTAGACGTGATCGTGGGCATGGTCGACGCAGTAGGAGTGTGTGTGTTCGCTGGCGGGTCAACACAGCCGCTCACCAATATCACAACCAAACCCAGTGTGACACCTAATACTGTATTTCTGAACATTACTGCCATCCTTTGCGTGAACCGAGATTCCGACTCGAAGGTTCCAGCCGCGTAGGGCACACCTGCATCCAGCCATCCTTGCCT
>WRJP01000039.1 GCA_009778535.1 Propionibacteriaceae bacterium
CGCTGCCAGGGAACCTTTAGTGTCAGCAGCGCCGCGTCCGTATAGCTTTCCGTCGCTGGTTTTCCCACCCAGCGGCTCGGCAGTCCAAAGTCCTAAATCTCCGATGGCAACAGTGTCAAGATGCGCGTTGAAAAGCAGGGTTTCTTCCGAGTTTCCACGCAAATATGCCACAACGTTCGGACGGCCAGACTCAACTTCTTGAAGTTCAACTTCCAAACCACTAGCTGCAAGCCTGGCACCAACCAGCTTGGCAACTTCAGCTTCAGAACCTGGAGGATTCTCTGAATTAGTGCGAACCAAATCCCGCAGGAAATCTTGTAACCCGCGATTATCAACGCAGTCCGTGACCGACATGGCGACAACTGCGGACGTATCCGATTGTGCTACGACCGTTGTTAGCGAACCTTCCGGAGCAGGAAGGGTCGTCGTCTTTATCTTTTGCGGAGCCACCCCACGGATGGATTTCAGCAGATGACGTGACAATTCGATGAAATGCGGGAACGACTGCATCTCGACGCGGCGCGGCCGAGGCAAATCAACCTCAACCTGGGAATGGATGCTCCCTGGTCGCGGAGTCATCGTTACGACCCGATCTGAAATGTAGACCGCTTCTTCAATGTCATGTGTCACGAACAGCACAGTCATCGGATGGGTTTCCCAAATTTCGGTGAGCAACTCCTGCATATCACGCCGGGTTAGAGCATCTAAAGCACCGAAAGGTTCATCCATTAGCAGAATTTCGGGGTGGTAACTCAGCGAACGCGCTAATGCGACTCGTTGCTGCATCCCACCGGAAAGCTGCGCCGGAAACACGTCCTCAAAGCCACTCAACCCCACCATATCCAGATACTCACGGGCTGCGTCTTTGCGCTGTGCCGCATTCATCGGCTCTGCCTGTAATGCGAATTCAACATTCTTTCGGGCAGTCAACCAAGGAAGCAGCGTGGCATGCTGAAACACCACGCCACGGTCTCGCCCTGGCCCAGTTATTGGACTGCCATAGACTAATACTTCACCGCTAGTTGGCTCGGTGAGCCCGGCAATGATGGAAAGCAAGGTGGATTTTCCACAGCCCGAGACCCCCACCAACGAGACGAATTCGTTGGCTCCAAGGTTCAGATCAACGTTTTCGAGGGCAACCACGTTTGTAAAACGTTTGCTAAGACCTTTGATTTCGACTTTCGCTGCGGTTTGGCTCATCAACGTGTTCTCTCGTAGCGGAACAGCACTCGCCGCAGCGCGCGCACGAGCTGATCTAGCGTCAACCCCAGCAGACCGAGCACCAGCACGTAGCCGATGATGGTCTCGGTAGCGAAATAACGCTGCGCAACTGTGATGCGGTACCCCATTCCGCCAGCAGCCGCCACCAATTCAGCAACAACTAGCCATGTCCACGCCCAGCCCAAGGTGATGCGTAGCGTATCGAATATTCGCGGCCATGCCGCTGGAAAAACGATACGCAGCCCGATCTTCGCGCGGTTCATCCCCAACGTTTCTCCCAGGTGAATCATCGATTGCGGTACTTGGTTTACGGCATCGGCAACCATCAGCACTTGCTGGAAAAATGTGCCCATCCAGATGATCAAAAATTTCTGCTGATCCCCGATCCCAACCCATAAAATTGTCAGCGGAACGAAAGCCACTACCGGCATATAGCGAATGAAGTCGAATAGCGGCTCTACTGCTGCTTGAAATCTTGCCGACATGCCCATTAAGGGTCCTAACACCAACGCCATCACCGTAGCAAGAAGATAGCCAATGGTGATGCGGTACACCGATACCCCGATGTCACTCCACAAATCCCCGCTGCGTGCTTTTTCAAATAAGCCCGTCAGCACAGCTAGTGGGGAAGGCAGGAACAGCGGTTTAATCATCCCGCTAGTGGTGGCTACCAGCCATACCAACCCAAGGACGGTGAAAGTGCCGAGTGCGATACCCAGATATTGCCGCTTTGAAATCTGGGTACGCACCCTGGAACGTCTCGCGGACAAGAGTCGACCTGTCGGATTTACTTCAAAAATTGGGTATCGATGATTTGCGCCGGATCAGAACCACCGTTCAGCAATCCTGCGGCGACAGCAACCTGCTGCACTGCTGGGAGAGTGACCTTGGCAAAATCCCCACCTAACAAGGTCTGATTTTCGGCCAGGCCGAAGAAGATAACCCCATCGAAGGCGGTCACTAGGTCTTCGGGGCTTTCGCCTACACCTTGAGCTATGATGGCACGGCCACTTTCGGTATTCGCACGGTAGTAATCGACAGCTTGACCCCAAGACTTAGCCAAAGCGCGTACTGCGTCCGGGTTTTCGCTGGCAAACTTGCTACCTACCATGAACACATCAGAGATGAGTCCTTCTTTTTCTCCAGCTTCATACAGCACCTTGACGTTGGAGTCTTGGAGCTTGGCTTGGTTGATGTACGGCTCGTAGGTAACTGCGGCTGGCACTCTACCGGCAATCAGAGCTGCACCGGCTTCGGCGGCACCCATCGGCACCTTAGTAATGTCGCCAATCGTCATTCCCGCCTGCGAAAGTGCATAGTTGAGCAGCAAATCCGAAGTGGCACCTTCCTCATATGCCACTTGTTTGCCTCGTAAATCAGCTACCGAGGCGATCTCACCAGTTGTGATGATGGCATCTGCGGAAGTGGAAGCATCGAGCAGCAGGACGACCTTCGCGTCAACTGAGTTCTCTACCATCAGCAATGCCCCGTGCGAAGCGACGTTCAAACCGTCAACTTGCCCAGCAGCCAGCGCTGCAAGCATGTCAGCATCAGCTTCAAAATCCTTCAACTCAACTTCTAGCCCGTTCTGGGCAAAGAAACCTTGATCTTGGGCAATGTACCAAGCGCCATACCCCAGCCAGGGTTGGATTGCTATAGACACCTTGATCGGTGCGTTGCCCGCATTCGTGCTCGGTGTCCCGCTCCCTGAGTCAGTACATCCAGCCATCGTCATTGCCAACGCTAAGGTGAGTGCTACCAGCACAGACTTTGCCACCCGCATGCTAAAACCTCTTTCTACAGATTTAATCGCGATAACTATAGCTTGAAACTTGTTTCGCTTGCCTCCGGTCTTGCCAGCGCTGAAGTGGTGGGTTCGGCCACTAGCTGCAATATCGGCATAGACTGGGGTACAGGAAAGGACGCCCTATGAGACGCAAACCACCACATTCAGGCAAGCCGCGCCCCAAACTTTCTCAGGTGGGGGCATTCACACAAATGATTGCCCAAGACTGGGAAGTTGGAGGCCGCGAAGCGCAAATAGTTCCAGGTGCGGCGCAGGCAGCCGAACAGCATCGGAATAGGCTGTCAGCTGCTATTGGGCAACGTGATGTGGTCATCTTCTCCGGACATGCACCACTGCGCAATAATGATTGCTACTTTGAGTACCGCGCCGACTCCTCATTCGTGTGGCTGACCGGTGCTGCAATTGAGTTTGCGTGCCTGATTCTGCGCGCGAATGGCAAGAGTCATGACGCAGAACTTTATCTGAAACCTCCGGCACGCCCAGGAGTTAATGAATTCTTTTCTTCGGCGGCATACGGCGAACTGTGGGTGGGGCCAAGCCCTGGGTTAAATGACTGGGAAACGGCCTTGGGAATCAGGGTCACCGACATTTCAGAGCTAGCTTCCGATTTGGAAAAACTGGAAAATCCATGTGTGTCCGGAACTCTCAGTTCCGACGAGTTAACCCAATACTCCCTATTGGCTACCGGCGAAGTGGACAAACTCCTTTCCGACTTGCGGATGTATAAAGACGCATGGGAAATCGAGCAACTTCAAGCCGCCGTAGCTGCGAGCGTTGGCGGGTTTGAAGCGGTAGCCGCCGAGTTGACGCACGCCATCGAGATTGAACGCGGCGAACGCTGGTTGCAAGGCACCTTTGACCGTCATGCGCGCACTTTCGGAAATGGTCCTGGTTTCACCTCCATAGCCGGTTCGGGTCCTCACGCCCCCACTCTGCATTGGATTCGCTGCGATGGCCCTATCATTGCGGACATGCCGCTGCTGCTCGACATGGGTGTTGAAACCTATTCGCTCTACACCGCAGACATCACCAGAACCATTCCTCCAACCGGACATTTCAGTCCCGCCGGACGTCAAGTACATGACCTGGTAGCGAAAGCCCATCGCGCAGCTTTGGCAGCAGCAGTGAACCGGGCGCACTTCCTAGATGCGGAATATGCCGCGATGGAGGTGATTGCGGGCGGCCTGCACGATTGGGGCATCCTGAAAGTTTCAGTCGATGAAGCGCTCTCTCCTGACGGGCAGCAACACCGGCGTTACATCGTCTGTGGAGTAAGTCACCATCTAGGACTCGACGTTCACGACTGCGCAAAGTCAGACAGCGCTTACGACGCTGGCCTGCACCTAGCACCAGGCATGGTTTTCACCGTTGAACCTGGGGTTTACTTCCATGCCCACGACCTGACGCTACCTCCCGAACTGCGTGGGGTTGGGGTCAGGATTGAAGACGACGTTTGGATTCGTCCGGACGGAGCCCAACAGATTTTGACCGACGCCCTGCCTTTCGATACCACCGAAGTTGAAGAATGGACGCAGTCACACCTGTCGTAACCTGGTGCGGAATCCATTGCACCTCTCCCTGTCATCCCGCAGCTTGCTTGCGGGATCCATCGCATGTAGTAGCTAGCCAAAAACGACCGTTTAAAATATGGATCCTGCAACTGAAGTGCAGGATGACTTGCTTGGGGTATTTTGTCAAAAATAGTCGTCAAACAAGAACGTATCTTTCGCGTTATGGATACTGCGAGACGGTTTTCACCCGTCCGCAGCATGACAAAAAAGGGGGATACAGCAGCGCGACCAGATGACAAAGTGGGGGTCAACGGTGACGGCGAGAGGTGGGATCGCCTTCCAGGGCTTGGTTAACGAGCGTGTCAGCAGCCTTGTTCTCGCTGCGCGGAACCCATGTCCAAACGACCTTGGCAGGACGCAAGGCGTTGGCTTGCAGAGCCAACACCTTCATGTCGAGATGTTTGATTTTCCAGCGGCCTGCCATCTGTTCAATGACGAGTTTGGAATCCATCCGCACTTCGATTTCGGCACCAGGGTCAATGGCGCGTGCCATTTCTAAACCAGCAATCAGACCCGAATATTCGGCGACATTATTTGAAGCGATCCCGATAGCTATGCCTTCGCAATCTTCAAGATTGCCAGTTTCGCCGTCATAGACCAACGCACCGTAGGCAGCCTGACCAGGATTGCCGCGGGAACCACCGTCGGCTTGCACAATCAGCTTGCGAGTACTTGGGGCAGCAACCGGCACTGGCACATCAAAGAGCGATTCGCCGCTTTGTTCACTTCTGGGAGTCCTAGCCATCTCGGGAAAAACCTTCAAGGCGAATTAACTCTCGCGCACCAAGATGCGGTCACATTCTTCGCAGCGCAACACATCGTCTGCCGCAGCATTCAGATAACGCTCCACAGCACTGGCCGTAGCCTCCAATTGGCAGCCCTGACAACGCTTACCTTTCAACTTGGCAGCCCCAATCCCTCCGGCTCGCGCCCGGATTTTGTCATATAGCACCACAAAGTCCGACGGCAGCTCGGCAGCAATCTGATTGCGCCCGGTCATAGCTGCTGCAATCTCAGTCTCGATCACAGCAGTCTGCTCATCTCTAGCCGCCATTAGTTTGCGTAAGCCGTTCTCAACTTCGGTTCGTGCGGTTCCCAATGCTTGTTTTTCGCCTTGCACTAGCTCAAGTTGCTCCATCAACTCAAGTTGGGCGTCTTCAAGCGTCTCGATTCGTCTGCCCAGATTGCCAATCTCGTCAATCAACGCCTGTAGCGCCTTCGGATCGGCAGCGCCCTCGTCAACCCGAGTTTGATTACGCGCTTTGCGTTCTCGTACTGGAATCAAATCTTCTTCAGCGGCTGCAAGCGCAACTTCCAAATCAGCAAGCCGAGTTTGGAGTGCAACGATATTTTCGCTCAAAACCCTTCGCTTTTTTTGGCCAGCAGCGATTTCGGCATGTTCTGGCAAAGACTTCTGCCGATGCTCACATTGCGCAATCGTGGTGTCGATTGCTTGAACCTCCAGCAACTTTTGCTGCGAAAGCAACGGAACCTTCATCTCATCCTCTCGCGTTGATAAAACGTCTTTGCGGCGAACAACACCTATTTCAACGTGCCGTGGCTCGCTTAGCCGTCACTCATGTTTCCGGAAAGGTACTCAGTGTATGCCGGAAGATCGAGCAACCCGTTTCCAGACACTCCAATCACGATTACAGGCGACGCACCGGATTCGGTAGCCGCTCTTGCCTGACGCAAAGCGCCTGCAATGGCATGATTCGACTCAGACGCCGGAATAATCCCCTCAGCACGCGCAAACAGCACTCCAGCCTCAAATGCTTCCAACTGACCTACGGCGATAGCCGAGATCAAGCCTTCGTGGTAGCAATGCGAAATCAGTGGCGCCATGCCGTGATAGCGCAACCCGCCAGCATGTACCGGGTCGGGAACAAAATCCTTGCCCAGGGTGTACATCTTCAGCATTGGAGTCATCCCAGCCGTGTCGCCGAAATCGTAGCGGAATTCGCCTTGAGTCAAAGACGGGGCAGCCATCGGCTCGCACGCGACAATCTTTACATTCTGACGTCCATCCAGGTTTTCTCTCAGAATCGGAAGGGCGATACCACCCAAGTTGGAACCGCCACCAGCACATGCAAACAGATAGTCGATCTGCGGCTCTTCAAAGACAGCCAACTGCTGCAACACCTCTTGCCCGATGACACTTTGATGCAGCAACACATGGTTGAGGACGCTACCTAGCGAGTAGCTGGCATTCGGGTCGGCAGCAGCTTCTTCCACTGCTTCCGATATTGCCATGCCCAGTGAGCCGGAGGTATCGGGGAAACGTTCCCGCAATTCGCGGCCAACTTTGGTCAACTCAGATGGGGAAGCGACCACTGAAGCTCCAAATACTTCCATCTGCGCATGACGATACGGCTTGCTTTCATAGGAACTACGCACCTGCCAAACATCGCAGGTCAACCCGAACGTTTCCGCTGCGAAAGCCAACGCCGCACCCCACTGACCAGCTCCGGTCTCGGTGGTTACCCGCGTCCTTCCGGCCAACTTTGTGTAATAAGCCTGCGGAACTGACGAGTTGGGTTTGTGAGAGCCGACTGGAGAAACACCTTCATATTTGTAGTAAATCTTGGCGGTGGTACCGAGGGCTTTCTCTAAACGCAGCGCGCGAAACAGCGGCGAAGGACGCCACAGTGCGTAAACATCGCGTACCGGCTGTGGGATTTCAATCCAACGCTCAGTGCTTGCCTCTTGCTCGATCAATCCCATAGCAAACAGCGGTGCTAAATCTTGCGGCTGTAGCGGTTCTCCAGTGCCAGGGTGCAACCCGGGAGCTGGAGGTGTCGGCAGATCAGCGACAATGTTGTACCAATGCGTCGGGATTTCTATTTCGTCGGTTCCAACTTTCGTCAACTCAATTCCATTCATGGATGCAAGTGTAGTCACCTGGAGCCCTACTGCGCCGCACTGACTATTTTCCGCACAGATGCGTCAGTTCTCCTCGCCCGAGTTGGTAGTAGGAGGGTAATACGTCGGTTGGTTACCAGAGGCGTAATACCCAGGTGGGGGCACCGGCGCGTAGTACGGAACTTGAGGCTGTTGTGCATAGTAAGCCGCTGGCGGGTATGGAGCAGGATAGGTCGGTACCGGGGTGGGATATACCGGTGCGTAAGGATAGACACGGGGAGCATCGGGAGTAAACGCAGCCATCCGTACTTCTGGCATGGCGGCGACGATCTCTTTGGCCTTAGTGAAAACTTTGTGCTCGCACATCACCTCGTAGCGGGTGGCAATAGTTTGTGAAATCGAGTTGAAATCACGTTTACCTTTTGACGCAACGTAGCTCAACGCAGACATCCCAATCCCAATTAGCACCCCGATGCCGAGCGCTCCCAAAAATAACAGCGCAAAGTTTTCACCCATTCCGAAAATCAGCATGATCAGCGCGACCATCATTCCGGTGGTAATTCCGCTTTTCGCACCGCGGGTAAGTACGGTTCTCCAAGTGCGACGGCCGGTGACTCGCTCGACAGACTTAAGCTCGGTTCCAACGATACAAAGGTTTTGCACTGGAAATTGTTGGTCAGACAGATAGTCGACGACCTTTTGTGCCACCTCGTAGCTTGAGAACACCCCGATGGATTGGGGATACTCAAGGTTGAAGGGGGTACCTACTGCCTGATTTGGTGAAGTCACAATCTAGCTTTCTCTCTACACTCGTCAATTGTTCGCGTCATTTACCACCAGCCTAGCCGACGAGGCAACCAACCACTATCAGCTACCCCAAGTTGAATAGCCCACTTAACGCGCGACGAGCCGGTCTGCCAAGCCAGCAAATGATTGCGAGACGGGCTCGGACGCATCCAACGAAACGACAGGAATGCCGCGATCACCGGCTTGAGCGACGATGGGAGTAAACGGAATCTCAGCAAGTAGCGGCACTTCATATTCGAGCCTGGCGCTTAACGCCGCCGCAACCGTTGTTCCTCCCCCAGCACCGAACAATTCGACCCTATGGGATTGGCCGCAATGCGGGCAGTCCGTATCGAAGAAAGACATGTTCTCGACGACACCGATCACTTTCTGCTCCAACATGGCAGCCATCGTTCCAGCGCGTTCGGCGACATCGGCAGCAGCTTGCTGCGGGGTAGTCACCACGATCACTTCTGCGTTCGGCAGTTTGTGACCCAACGACAGCGCCACGTCTCCAGTACCTGGGGGTAAATCTATGAGCAGGAAGTCCAATTCTCCCCAGTAAACATCGGCTAGAAATTGTTGTAACGCCCTGTCCAAGATCGGCCCGCGCCAAGCTATCACCTGATCTGGGGAGTTTTTCATCATTCCAATGGAAATGACGCTGATACCTCTGGTGGCGACCGGCATGATCATGCCGTCGACCGTTGTGGGAACTGAATCTGAAACTCCCAGCATCTGCGGAATCGAATGTCCATAGATGTCAGCGTCAAGCAGGCCAACCCGCTTACCCTTGGCTGCAAGCGCTATCGCAAGATTGAGGGTTACCGAGGACTTTCCTACCCCACCTTTGCCGGAGGCGACCAAAAAAACGCGCGTCGGCGAATCAGGCTTTGTGAAGGGAATCTCTTTTTCGTCCGGACGCAGTTTTCTGCGTAAGGCTGCACGCTGTTCATCATTCATCGCCCCGATATTCACTTCGACACCGTTCACGCCCGCAACCTGCGACACAGCAGCGACAATGTCGCGCTGGATTGCATGTTGCATCGGACAGCCAGCAACTGTCAACAGCAGCGACACCGTAACTAAAGAATCGGGGTCGATTATGACGGATTCAACCATGTCGAGGTCGGTGATCGGACGGCGAATTTCGGGGTCGATTACAGTACTCAATGCCTCATAAATCGCATTTTCAAGCTCAGCCATGGGATAGACCTTACCCCACCCCAAGCCGCTACTTACGCCTTATCCGTACCTGACTCCGCGTCAAGTTGTTTTGATTCCAACTCCTCCAGGAATTCACGCAACTCCGAACGTATGAAATCACGGGTAGCCAAATCGTTCACCCGCATCCGCAACGAAGCGATCTCGCGCGCCAAATAGTCGGTGTCAGCTCGGGCTTGAGCTGCTACTTCACGATCATGTTCCAAACCAACGCGGTCTCTGGCCTCCTGCCGGTTCTGGGCGAGCAAGATCAACGGCGCTGCGTAGGAAGCCTGGGTGGAGAAAAAGAGATTAAGCAAAATGAACGGATACTGATCCCAGGCTCCAAAGATAGCCAACACCGTGTTAAGTAACACCCAGGAGATTACGAAGATCGACATCCAAAGGATAAACCGAGCCGTACCCATGAAGCGTGCCGCAGATTCTGCGAAACGCCCGAACGAATCCGAATCCCATTTCGGTTTAGGAATCCAAGGGCGATCTCGGCCTGGAGTATCCAGACGATCTTGGCTAGCCATTTCTCACCTCCCGGTAGGGAAAGTCCAGTTGAATCCCGCGCCAATCGTCAGGAAGGATGTGATCTAGCACGTCGTCAACGGTGACCGCACCGAGCAGACGATGATCTGAATCTACAACCGGAGCGCAAACCATGTCGTAAGTGGCGAAATACCGGCTGACGACGGCGATAGGCGAATCTGGCGGCAGCGGAGTCACGTTGGAATCAATCAGCGTCGCCACTAGCGCGGAAGGAGGCTCACGCAACAAGCGTTGAATGTGAACCGCACCTAGGTAGCGTCCGGTCGGGGTCTCCAACGGAGAGCGACAGACAAACGCCAACGCCGCCATTGCCGGTGTGATTTCTTCGCGGCGAACGCTCGCTAGCGCGTCTGCGACTGTCGCGTCAGCGGGCAAGAGCACCGGCTCGGGATTCATCAATCCACCGGCAGTAGCCGAATCATAACTGAGCAGGGTACGAACGTCGTCAGCATCTTCGGGCTGCATCTTTTCCAGGAGAACCTCAGCCAGTTCTGAATCCAACACCGCCATCAGATCAGCGGCATCGTCTGGAGCCATTTCTTCCAAAATGTCAGCCGCCCGTTCCGGGTCGAGTTGGGTTATCAAATCTGCCTGTTCGTCCTCTGGAAGCTCCTCCAAAGCGTCAGCTAAGCGTCGATCTTCCATGACAGCCAACACCTCTGAGCGGCGGGTCGGCTCCATGTCGTGCAGTTCCCGAGCCACATCAGCAGGCTTCATTTCTCGCAGCCGCGCAACGACATCTTCGGCCGAATGTTCGGGAGTTTCCGCGAGCAGGTTTTGGACTTCTGACCAGTCTACGATCGTGACGTGACCCTTTTGGAAAGGACGCCTGTTACCCGCGTCCCGCAGCGCAACCTCAGATAGTTCCCAATCGTGCGCGCGGCTTCGCCTGATGGCGACATCAAAGATCGTGACCGGCTGCGGTGAACCTTTGCGAGTAACCGCCTGGTCAAATAGGCCGTTTATGACCAAAACTTCCTGGTCGCGTTTCTCGAAACGTCTGGTATTAACCAAACCAGACACAATCACTTGGTCAACACTTATGGAACGTACCCGTTCCATCGGGAAGAAAATCCGCCGCATCGCCAACAGTTCAACGACAAACCCTTTAACATGCGGAGGTCGATTTCCCAGGCTGGCCTGTATGACGACATCGCGGATTTTCCCCACCTGATCTCCGTTTGGATCGAGCATCGGCAGACCCTTGATACGGGACACAAAGATTGAGCCAGGAGAAGTCACTGCCGCAGACTACACTTTCTGGAGACCTCAGGTAGCTTCAATATCAAAATCGTCACTACTTTCTTCCGGAACTGTCTCGGTTTCGGCTGCGGGGTGCTGCTGACTTGCCGCTGTTGCGGAAAAGATGTCTGCGCTCGCAAGCTCACGGATTTCCGATTTCGCTTCGTTGAGGACTCCTGCCGTCGCTTCGTCCCAGATGCCCGCAGTAGTTTCGTCGAAAACTTTTCCCACCATAGTTTTCGGATTCAAATCGGCCAGATTCACGTTCTTTAGCTCTGGGAGTTCTTCATGCAACTGCTCACGTGCAGTGTTGGCAATACCACGCACATAGTTGATCACTCTGCCCAGTTTTTGCGCTAACTCTGGCAGTTTGTCAGGGCCAAAGAGCAGCACTCCAATTATTGCCAGCGTCAAAACTTCGGGAAATCCAAGACTGATGTCCAACACTACAGACTCGCTGCGTCTAGCAGAGCAATAAAATCGGTAGCTTCCTGCTTCGTCGCTGGAAGCAGCGGTTTGCGCACCCCACCAACGTCGAACCCGCGCGCTGCTAATCCGGCTTTCACCAACAAGCAGCCCTGGGTAGCAAAGACCCCTGAATACACAGGTAGCAACTGTTGATAGAGCTGGAGAGCGGCGTCCAATTGTCCGGCTAGGAACAACTCGATCACTTCTTTGGTGAGTTTGCCCGTGAAATGCGTGGACGTTCCCACTACCCCTACTCCCCCAACTCCCATGAGCGGAAGCAGCATAGCGTCGTCGCCTGCGTAGAATGCAAGATCGGTGTCCGCTATTACCTGCGCTGATACGACCGGCAAACCTTTGGCGTCCTTGACTGCGACAATGTTTGGACAGGCGGCAATGGCTTTGAAGGTTGAAGTTTCGACTGGTATTCCGCTGCGGTGTGGGATGTCATAGATCATGATGGGCAACGAGGTCGCTTCGGCTACGGTCAGGAAATGATCTGCAAGTGCAGCTTGTGGCGGACGTGAGTAGTAGGGGGTTACCACTAGCAATCCGTCAACTCCAGCATCCTCAGCAGCTTTGACTAGCTCAAGGGTGTGGGCGGTGTTGAAGGTGCCTACACCGGCGATCACCTTAGCTCTATCGCCCACTGCCGCTACAACCTCAGTCAGAATTTGCTGCTTCTCACCATCAGAGGTAGTGGGACACTCTCCGGTCGTCCCATTGATAACGAGTGCATCATTGGCTTGTTCATCGACCAAGTAGGCGGCCAGTTTCCGTATCTGTGCCACATCCAGCGCGCCGTTAGCTGCGAACGGGGTTACCATCGCTGTGATGAGACGGCCAAAGATCGGGTTTTCCTGCATGTTCCAAGCCTAACCCACACTCGAACAAACCACTGCCATAGATCACTTGACTGAGGTACGCTACTAGGGTGCAGCAATCTCGTAACATCATCACAGATTTTATTGACGACTATTCAAACGAACCTGAAGGTTCTGAAATCGCCAGGATTCGATCACTTGAACTGGGTCTGACTCCCATAACGCCGTCTACAGCAGCTTGCCTAACGCTGTTTTCCAAGATTGGCAACGTCGGCAACGCTGTGGAGATCGGAACTGGCAGCGGGGTTTCGGCGCTCGCACTCTTGGCTGGGATGCTCCCAGAGGCGGTACTGACCAGTATCGATTTAGACATTGAAGCTCAAAGCGCAGCCCGTGAGGTTTTTGCCTCGTGCCAGATAGCAGCGCGGCGAATCAGACTCATCGCCGGACATCCGCTTGAAGTACTGCCGAAACTGAACGATTCGGCATACGACCTGGTTTTCATAAATGGTGACCCGCTGGAATATGTCGAGTACGTTGCCCAAGCAGACCGTCTCCTCAAGCCTGCGGGAACCTTGTTGCTGCATCACGCCTTCTGGGGCGGCACAGTTGCAGATGCCCGCAACGACGACGATGAACCGCTGATTATTCGCGAAGCCTTGGACTGGATTCAAACCTCGTCTGCCTACACCTCAGCGTTGTTCCCCATCGGCGACGGTCTACTGGTAGCTCGGCGCCAAACATCTCCACTGGCATAGCTCGGTGATACACCAGTCCGCATCGGTTGAGTGGAACCCTCCAGACCCGCTGGTT
>WRJP01000040.1 GCA_009778535.1 Propionibacteriaceae bacterium
TAGGCCATGCCGATCTGGACACTCCATACAGCATCGACATCTACCCGAGAGATTTCGCCGCCAAACAGCGGGTTCTAGATATCCTTGACTCCTACAACGATCGCATGCAGTCCATCGATGAGGACAAGGTGATCACTTACACCGACATTGTGGGCACGTTAATGGCCTCAGTTACCGACATAATCGACAAGATTTCTGCAGTTTTGGTGGCCTTCGTCTCCATTTCCTTGGTGGTCTCGTCGATCATGATTGGAGTCATCACTTACATCTCGGTGTTGGAACGTCGCAAAGAGATCGGAATCTTGCGGGCGATGGGGGCCAGCAAACGTGATATAGGCAATGTGTTCAATGCAGAAACACTCATTGTGGGTTTTGTTGCTGGCGTAATGGGAGTTCTGGCCACCATTTTGCTTGCGGTTATTGCTAATCCAATCGTTTACTCCTTAACCGACGTTCCAGATATTGCGCACCTACCTTTAAACGCAGCAGTGGTATTAATTGCCATCTCAATGTTTTTAACATTTTTGGCTGGTCTAATTCCGAGCTCTGCTGCCTCCCGCGCCGACCCCGTCGAAGCCCTTCGCAGTGAATAGTGTGCTAGGTTGCCGGGTTTATGAACTCCCGCCAGGTAGTGCTAAATGAGGCTGCCGCCGAAATTGAACAAAAATGCGTATTAAGTGGGAAAGTTGCCTCAGTCTTTCGTCACGTAGCTAACAAGAAATGCAAGTTGCCTGCGTATTTCCTTGCCAATTCTTTCCTTCTGCACGGCTGCTAGCTGCCCAAACAATGGGAGAAGGACAGACAGTTTACAAGGCCATGTGGTAGAGTCGCGCAAACCTTAAGCACGATAGAAGGCGGTGACGATTAGTTATGTTAAAAACGAAGTACGCGCGTAAGCATTATGAGGATCTCGCAAATAGATTGCCATGGCAAAAAGAATTCTTGCAATCAGTACTGGAAGTATTTCAAAGTATTGAACCAGTTCTGGAGGAACAACCAGAAATTGAGCAAAATGGAATTTTGCAGCGGATGATTGAACCAGATCGGCAGATACAGTTCCGAGTTGCATGGCTAGACGACGCCGAAAAGGTTCAGATCAATACTGGTTACAGGCTGGAATTCAACTCTGCTATCGGCCCTTACAAGGGTGGCTTGCGGTTTCATCCTTCGGTAAACCAGAGCATTTTGAAGTTCTTGGGCTTTGAGCAGGTATTCAAGAACGCGCTCACTGGGCTGTGGCTCGGAGGCGGAAAAGGCGGCAGCAATTTCGACCCGCATGGCCGTAGTAACTCTGAGATAATGCGTTTCTGTCAAGCATTCATGACTGAGCTTTATCACCACATTGGCCAAAACAAAGACGTGCCCGCTGGCGATATTGGCGTTGGTGCCCGCGAAATCGGATATATGTTCGGGCAATATAAGCGGCTTGCAAACGAATTTACTGGCGCACTTACTGGCAAGGGAGTGGATTTCGGTGGCAGCTACGGCCGTACCGAAGCCACCGGATATGGTCTTTGCTATTTCGTTGAAGAAGTATTAAACAAGCTGCACGGCGACAGTTTCGCAGGAAAAACCGTCACGGTCAGCGGCAGCGGGAATGTGGCCATTTTTGCCGTTGAGAAGGCTCAAGCACTCGGCGCGAAAGTCGTCACCTTGAGCGATTCTTCCGGTTTTGTATATGACCCGAACGGTATCGACCTAGCAGAAGTGAAACAGATCAAGCTGATACGACGCGGCCGAATCTCCGAATATGTCGATACGCATCCCAAGGCTACATATAAGGCCGACGCGCGAGTTTGGGAAATCCCCTGCGATATTGCGCTGCCATGCGCTACTCAAGGTGAACTCGAAATTGAAGACGCCAAGACCCTAATATCAAACGGAGTGAAAGTGGTTGGCGAAGGCGCAAATGGACCATCGAGTCTGGAAGCAATCGACTTGCTCCGTGATAACGATGTGATCTTCTGCCCGGGCAAAGCTGCAAACGCTGGCGGCGTGGCTGTCAGCGGTTTGGAGATGACCCAGCAATCACAGCGACTGCCATGGACTTTCAACGAAGTCGATGAGCGCCTACAACGCATCATGCGAGAAATTGCTGAGCGTAGTCTCACCGCAGCGCAGACCTACAACAGAGGCAACGATCTGCTGGACGGCGCAAACATCGCATCCTTCAAGCGTGTCACCGGCGCAATGATCGCCCAAGGCGTCTACTGAGCTGTTGCGCGTCGCGGATTGAAGTGCTTCCGCTGTCCCGCCTCTGTCCGGCGGATTGCCGCCGACCCGGTGGTTGCTGCTAGCTGTCAAGCTAGCGTATCGAAATTGCGAAGCAGATTGAGTAGGCCGAAGGCCGTATCGACGGGGTCGGTGTATTGAAACCGCACGCGCGGGTTGATGCCGACGAGAACGCTCCGACCCTGCTGTGAGATCTGCAATTCTTCCGTTTTCGGGTTTGAACTTCAGATTGAGTCTGGTACACTCAACTTTGAAATTGATCTTATTTGGGAGGAACCAACATGGCACGCGCAGTCGGAATTGACCTGGGCACTACAAACTCTTGCGTCGCAGTTCTTGAGGGCGGCGAACCCACAGTCATCACAAATGCTGAAGGTTCACGCACCACACCATCTGTCGTCGCATTCGCAAAGGGCGGCGACGTCCTAGTCGGCGAGATTGCAAAGCGACAAGCTGTCACCAACGTCGACCGCACTATCCGCAGCGTGAAGCGGCACATGGGTACTGACTGGTCGGTGACGATTGACGACACCAAATACCGCCCGCAACAGATTTCCGCTTTCGTATTGCAGAAGTTGAAGCGAGACGCTGAGGCGTATCTGGGCGAGCCAGTCACCAATGCGGTCATCACTGTTCCGGCCTATTTCTCTGATTCGGAGCGTCAAGCCACCAAAGAAGCCGGCGAAATTGCGGGTTTGGTCGTAGATCGCATCATCAACGAGCCGACGGCTGCCGCTCTGGCCTATGGCTTGGACAAAGCTGACCGTGAGCAGACCATCTTGGTATTCGACTTGGGTGGCGGCACTTTCGACGTTTCGCTGCTCGAAATCGCTGATGGTGTTTTTGAAGTGAAGGCCACCAAGGGTGACAACCGACTCGGTGGCGACGATTGGGATCAGCGGGTCGTTGACTGGCTGGTGACCCAGTTTAAGAACAAGCATGGGATTGACCTTTCAGCTGACAAGATGGCCAGGCAGCGGCTACAGGAAGCTGCCGAACATGCAAAGATCGAGCTGTCAGCAGCGCCTGAGACCACAATCAACCTGCCCTATATCACCGCTAGCGCCGAAGGTGCTCTGCACTTGGACGAGAAACTTTCTCGCGCTGAGTTCCAGAATTTGACCCAAGATTTGCTGGATCGCTGTCGGGCGCCCTTCAACTCAGTCATCAAAGACGCCGCAACGTCCGTTGCAAAAATCGATCACGTCATCTTGGTCGGCGGCTCTACGCGTATGCCGGCCGTTGTCGATTTGGTGAAAGAACTCACTGGCGGCAAGGAGCCAAACAAGGGCGTCAACCCAGACGAGGTGGTAGCTGCGGGTGCATCGCTGCAAGCAGGCGTGCTTAAGGGTGAAGTCAAAGACGTATTGCTCCTTGACGTAACCCCATTGAGCCTTGGTATTGAGACCAAGGGCGGTGTGATGACGAAGATCATCGAACGCAATACGACTATCCCCACCAAACGTTCTGAGGTTTTCACCACAGCCGACGACAATCAACCGTCTGTGATGATTCAGGTTTATCAAGGCGAGCGGGATTTCGCACGCGACAACAAGTCGTTGGGTAACTTCGAGTTGACCGGTTTGATGCCGGCTCCCAGAGGTATCCCGCAGATTGAGGTCACCTTCGATATTGACGCCAATGGCATCGTCCACGTCTACGCCAAGGATTTGGCCACCGGTAAAGAGCAGTCGATGACGGTCACTGGCGGCTCGGCGTTGGCTAAAGATGACATTGAGCGGATGGTGAAAGAAGCTGAAGCTCATGCTGAAGAAGACAAGAAGCGCCGTGAGGCTGTCGAGTTGCGTAACGATGCCGATCAACTGGTTTTCCGCACCGAAAAGTTGTTGGCAGAAAACGCCGAACAGCTTCCCGATGATGTCAAAGCGCCAGTCACTGAAGCTATCGCCACGCTGAAAGATGCCCTGGCTGGAGATGACAACGACGCAGTGAAAGCTGCCGTTGAAGACCTCAACAACAAAGCTTCCGCAATGGGACAAGCTATGTACGCCGCAGCTCAAGCAGCACAGCAGAACGAAGCTGGAGAAGCCGACCCCACCACGACCAGCACCGATGATGATGTCATTGACGCTGAAATCATCGATAACGAGGATGACAGCAAGTGAGTAAGGATGTGACACCTTCACCGCCAGATTCTGCCGGTGAAGGTGAAGCTGCCGCAGCAGGTAGTGACGAGCTTGAGCTCACTCCTGAACTACTAGCTGAGCTTGAAGAACTGGCAGCGAAAGTTGAGGCTTCGGTGAAAGCTGATGCGGAATCAGCCACCGAGCCTGAACCAGTTGTGTTGACCGAAGCTGAGCTGCTGGCCGAACGTACTGATGATCTGCAACGCTTACAGGCCGAATATGCCAACTTCAAAAAACGAGTTGACCGCGACCGTTCCCTGGCGCGGCAAGCAGGCATTGAAGCTGTAGTTCGCAGTCTGCTTCCCGTCTTGGATTCAGTTGAAGCAGCCAGAGGACATGATGAACTCGTCGGCGGTTTCAAACTGGTGGCTGAGGAGTTAGAAAAAGTCAGCGCAAAATACGGGCTGGAAACGTATGGGGAAGTTGGCGATATTTTCGATCCGCAAATCCACGAAGCGTTGATGCAAACACCAGCTCCAGCAGGAGAAGAACCGGTTGAACCGACCATCACAATGGTGATGCAAAAGGGGGTAACTCTCGATGGCAAAGTCTTGCGTCCCGCCCGAGTTGGAGTAGCAAATCCACAATAGACAAACTCCGCCCGCACTGCGCGGCATACGAGTGATTCATACCTCTGATTTGGAAAGGAGACCCAGGTGAGCACCAAAGACTGGCTCGAAAAGGACTATTACAAGGTTCTTGGTGTCTCCAACAAAGCCAGTGACGCCGAGATCAAGAAAGCCTTCCGCAAGCTGGCACAGCAGTACCATCCCGATGCAAACAAAGACAACGCGGCCGCTGAAGCAAAGTTTAAGGAAATATCCGAGGCGTATGGCGTGGTCGGCGATCAGAAAACCCGCAAGGAATACGACCAGGCACGCTCGCTGTTTGGCGGCGGAAATCGGTTCACCGCCGGGCCGGGTGGCCCTGATTTAGGTGATCTGTTTGGCGGCGGCGGAAATATCTCAGACCTTTTTGGGGGCTTGTTCTCCGGTTTCGGTTCTGGCGGTTTTACGGCGCAAGAAGCCTATCGCCCTGTGCGTGGTTCCGACGTCGAGACTAGTGCCCAGATCAGTTTTACTGACGCCTTAGGTGGGGTTCAGGTGACAATTCCCGGCGTTGTTGGCAACGTTACGACCCGAATCCCGGCAGGAGTGAAGGACGGGCAGCGCATACGTGTGCGCGGTAAAGGTCAGCCCGGCTCTAACGGTGGCTCCAATGGTGATTTATTCGTCGTTGTAGCTGTCGGTACCCATCCACTCTTTGGCCGTAAGGGGAAAAATATAACAATTGAGGTTCCCATCTCGTTTACTGAGGCAGCCCTGGGAGCCGAGATTGAAGTACCCACATTAGATCGCGGCAAGGTGCGGCTAAGAATTCCAGCTGGAACCCAAAGCGGCCAGACCCTGCGGGTGCGTGGGAAAGACAGTGCTGACCCCGATCTGCTGGTGAGTGTAAAAGTTCTCATACCCACCCAACTTGACGCTGAAGCAACCCAAGCCTTGGTTAACTTCGCCAAAATTGCCGACACCTCTGATTTGAGAGCCAACCTCTTTCAGGAGTGAGACATGACGCAGCGCCTTCCCGCCCGTTTAGACCCAGAGCTTCCACTGTTCGTAGTATCGGTGGCGGCGTCCTTGGCCAGGATGCATCCGCAGACCTTACGTCAATATGACCGCTTTGGCTTAGTCGTCCCCAAGCGAGCCAGGGGTAGAGGTAGGCGTTATTCGCTAAACGACATCGCCAAACTACGGCACATCCAACAGCTTTCACAGTCTGAAGGTATAAATCTTGAAGGTATTCGCCGCATTTTGGCTCTCGAAGATGAGCTTTTTCATTTACGTTCGCAAATTTCCAAACTCAGCGAAATCGTTGATGCCATGCAAACCCCTGCTGATTCCCGGGTTTTCACTGCTACCGAAACCGGAAACGTCGATCTAGGTCGCACCGTACGTCGCCACCGGATGCGCGCCATCACCAGCTCACCTCTGGAAGTCGATGCCGCCACAATCCGCGAACGCGAGTAAAGTCCCCCAAAAGTCTGTGTTACGCCACGTAGTCCAAGGTGCGCATGGCCTGGATTGTCTGACCGATCAACTCATCCAGCGACCATCCGAGTCGTTCGGCACCGTCAACGATGACTTCTCTTGAGATAGCTGCGGCGAAACTGGGTTGCTTGAACTTCTTCCGCACCGAAGACACCTCTAAATCTGCCACAGACTTCGACGGTCGCATCAACGCGACTGCGCCAATAAATCCGGTCAACTCGTCACAGGCATACAGAATCTTCTCTAGCAACAATTCCGGTTCGTACGGTGATTGCGTCATACCCCAACCATGGCTCATTGCTGACTTAATCAAATCCTCGTCGACATCATGCTCGCGCAAAATTTCAATGCCCTTCACGCAGTGTTCTTCGGGGAAACGCTCGTAGTCGATGTCGTGCAGTGCCCCGACGGCGTACCAGTAGTCTTCGCGGCCGGGATCGTGTTGGCTAGCAAACCAGGCCAGCACACCACCGACGATGCGGGCATGTTGAACGTGGAAATCTGCGTCGTTGTATTTACGCACTAGCTCATCGGCATATTCACGGTTGGGAATCATTTCGCTCTCCATTCACACACGTCCACTATCGTATCGGGTCGCCTATTTGGCGGGCACGCTCGCTGCTTCAGATTGTCCAAACCGGGATTATTGAGTTGTTGGCGTCGAGCGGAAGAAAATCGTCAGCTAGGCACACAACACCGCCAGAACCGACCCGAGTTTTTAAAGCCTCCTCACCTGGTGAAGCCTGTGTTAATGGATCAAGAGCCCGAAAATTGGCTAGCGACGACTTTCCAGGTGACGCTGCTTTCTTAATCTCGATCGGGTGGATGGCTCCGTCTTTGGCAATTAGCAAATCAATCTCGCGTTTTTGTTTGTCACGGTAAAAAAACAGCGGCGGTTCAAGGCCAGCATTAGTGTAGCTGGCGTAGATTTGAGCAAAGACATACGATTCAAAGAACTGTCCTGACATTGCTCCCCGCTCCAGGGTGTCCGATGTCGTCCAGCCCAAGAGGTAGGCGGCCAACCCGGTATCGAGCATGTGGAGCAGTGGCAACTTGGTCAGGCGTGTCAGGGCATTATTGTGGTACGGCGCAACGACAGCAACCAGCCCAGACGACACCAAAATAGACAGCCAGCGTTTAATGGTGGGCGCTGAAACGCCGACATCGCGTGCTATATCTTCCATGACAAGAGGGCGCGCGGTACGCCCGGCGATGGCTCGCAGGAAGGTTAAGAAAACCGTTTCATCTCCAACCTGGCTGAGGTCGCGAATGTCACGCTGAAGGTACGTAGCGACATAAGACCGATAGTATGTCGCCCGATCCACAGTTGGTTGTGTCCACAGCCGGGGCAGCGATCCGGTTATGATGCGCTGGAAAATAGCTGGCATGGTGAGCTTGGGCACCTTTTTGGCTCGCTGAATCAGTCGAGCCGGATCAGGGTCGAATGGTACAGACTCAACGCCGTCAAGCTCTGCCGCTGAAAGTCCAGCAAGTGTAAGAATGCCTGCGCGCCCGGCCAACGACTCCGAAACCTCGCGCATTAGATGGAACGACTGCGAGCCTGTCAACCAATACTGCCCAGGCTTATCAGATCGATCCGCGCCTAACTTAATTAGTGGTAATAGTTGCGGAGCGTACTGGATTTCGTCGATTAGCAACGGTGGAGTATAGCGTTGTAGAAACAGCGCGGGATCAGTCCGTGCCAGCGCACGGACGTTGGGATCATCCAGCGATACGACAGTACGATCAGTACTGGACAAGTGTTGAAGCATTGTTGATTTGCCAACCTGCCGAGCACCAGTGACCACCAGGATTGGGAAAGTCGCCGAGATTGCCACCGCTGTCTTCTCGGCTGCGCGTGTGATATATGACATTCCGATTCGTCCCCACACCATTCCAAAACCCTGACTATTCTAACATGCCATATTAGATTAGTCAGGAAACTGGTGTCCACTACAGACCGAGTTCAGCGTAAACCTGTTCGGCTGGGATTGGTATCCCGTCGTCTGGCTGGTAGGCAGCTAGTGAGTCGTAGCAGTGCCCGATCTGGATGATACTCAGTAGCAGTAGGTTATTTCAAAGACGAACCCCTTGACAGCAACTGCCCCGCTGACTAATATGACTTTTAAGTCATATGACTCGAAGGTCATACAACCGGAGGTGAGCGGATGCCCAAGCAGACGTTCTTTAACCTTCCCAAAACAAAGCGCGAAGTAATTGAACAGGCCGCGCTCGACGAGTTCGCCGAATACGGGTTCGACAACTCCAATATGAACCGCATAGTGGGAGCTAGCGGCATATCAAAAGGGAGCTTCTACCAGTACTTCGACGACAAAAAAGACCTTTACTACCATCTGATTGACACCATCGTCACGCAGAAAATGAAAATGTTGGAACCAGTGTTTAACACGTATGAGGCAAACACCTTCTCCTACAACTTTGAAGAAACCTTCCGGATTGGGTTGGAGTTGGCAGACTCGAAACCGAAATACTACCTATTGGGAGAAGATTTTGCCGCCAAGCAGCCAGCGTTCATCAAGGAGTTTGTCGAAAAATACAACCCGCTGGCGATGGATATCTACGCGAAGTTTTTAGAACGCGCAAACCAGAATGGCGAATTGCGAGAAGGTCTCGACATTGGACTCGTGGCGTCTTTCATCTCCTCGCTGATCAACCAAACCACGGTTGGTCTCATTGCCCAGGGTACGCAGCCACAGCAGCGCGACTACGTCATCGCTGAACTGATCGCCTTTATCGAGCGATCCATCCTCAAATCATCCGAAGTTCGAGGAGGCGCCACATAGTCAAAGACACTGCCTAAAACGCAGAGCAATCCCGGTCGGCGGCGCGAGCCGTGCGAGTTTTGGCTTTGAGGGTGGGGAAGCCGGTCAATAATCACAAGACACTTTGAGAGGCTTTAAATAATGGCAACATTGAACCTGGAAACCGTGGAGCTGTCGAAGAAATTCGGCAAAGTCACAGCTCTTAACGGTATAGACCTAGCGGTAAACGAAGGCGAAGTATTCGGATATATCGGCCCAAACGGAGCTGGGAAAACCACAACCATCCGCGTGCTGCTGGGAATCTTGCAAGCCACAAAAGGCAGTGCCAAGGTCTTCGGACTAGACGCCTGGAAAGATGCCGTTGAAATACACAAACGGCTCGCATACGTACCAGGCGACGTAAACCTGTGGCCGAACCTCACCGGCGGTGAAGTCATCGATCTATTCGTCAGCCTGCGCGGCAAACAAAATAAGGAGCGTCGCGCCAAACTGCTAGAACAATTTGACCTTGACCCCACCAAGAAATGCCGAACCTACTCCAAAGGGAACCGGCAAAAGGTAGCCCTGGTAGCAGCATTCGCCTGTGACGCTGATCTTTTCATCCTTGATGAGCCAACCAGCGGCCTTGACCCGCTCATGGAGCAGGTATTCCAAGAATGTGTCCTGGAACAAAAGAACCTAGGCAAGGGTATCTTCCTCTCCAGCCACATCCTGTCTGAAGTTGAGCGCCTCTGCGACCGCGTAGGCATAATCCGAGAAGGCAAACTGGTAGAAACCGGCACATTAAGCGAACTTCGACACCTGACGCGAATCACGATGACCGTAGCTACCCAATCTCCCATCACTGGGCTCGAAACCCTAACCGGCGTGCATGGTATCCGCACTCAACCAGACGGTCTTTCATTCCAAGTCGATTCGGCACAAGTAGGAGACGTAGTTTCCCACCTGGCACAGTTCGGCGTTAAGAAACTCGAAAGTACCCCGCCAACCTTGGAAGATTTGTTCATGCGCCACTACGACAGTGCCAACGTAGGGGTTTGATCATGCGCAGCAACTTTGCTAATTCGGGCAAATTAGTCCGATTCATGCTGCGGCGCGAGCGCGTCACATCGGCAATCTGGATCATTGTCGTGGCGCTGTTCTCAGCAGGACTAGCACCAGCGATGGATCAAATGTTTTCTGAACCCGGTGCTAGGCAGCAATTTGGTGAGTCAATAAACAACCCGGTAATGGTTGCGATGATGGGGCCTACCTACGGCATTGAGAACTACACCGCCGGAGCCATGTATGCCAACATGATGCTGCTTTGGATCATCATCGCCGTGGCGATCATGAATATCTTCCTCGTGGTACGCCACACTCGCGCCGATGAGGAATATGGCCGCGTCGAGGTCATCCGGTCGGCTCCAACTGGGCGGTTGGCAGTAGTTAACGCAGCTATGGTTACTGCTGCCATCGTGAATATCATCTTGGCAATTGCCCTGGGTGTCGCGTTAGGCGTAGTTGGCGTTGAAAGTATGGGATTTGCCGCATCCATGCTGTTCGGATTCGTGGTTGGCATAGCAGGTTTCGTGTTTGCAGGCATTGCTGCGATTTTTGCACAACTTGCGTCAAATAGAAGTGGGGCTACTGGATTCTCGTTCTTAGCCCTGGGGCTTTTCTACATGATCCGAGCCGCTGGAGATATGCAAGGCAACGACGTGTTGGCGTGTATCAGCCCGTTAGGGTTGGCGCACCGCTCACAGGTCTATGTTGAAAATAATCTGTGGCCCTTCATTATCTTGTTGGTCGAAGCCATTGGTTGCGCCGTAGCCGCATATGCACTCAATGCTATTCGTGACCTGGATCAAGGATTCATCCCCGCCCGCCCAGGACGAAGCGTCGCAGCGAAAAGTTTACTTTCCCCGTTTGGTCTAGCGGCACGAATTCTACGCAACATGACGATCATTTGGATCATCGTGATGTTTGTGCTTGCCGCTTCCTACGGTTCGGTCATCGCTGACATTCCAACCTTCGTGGGAGACAGCCCCGAATACCTGCAAGTCATTGGCATTCCAGAACAAATAGTCAATACCATGACGGACGCCGATAAAGCCAAAATCATCGTCGACTATTTCGGGGTATTCGTGATTTCCATGATGACGTTGGTCGCGCTAGTGCCAGTAATCAACACGGCTTTGAAGATACGTGTGGAGGAGCGAGAAGGACGTACCGAACAGGTTTACGCTGCCGCGGTGCCGCGCATGAAATACCTGCTGGGCTATGTCATTTTGGCATTCGTGTTAAGCATCTTGATTCAGTTTGCTTCAGCGGCTGGACTCTATTCGGCAACATCGGTTCTGGAAGCGAACCCGTTCACATTTGATGGCCTACTGCAAGCGTTCTTCGTGTATCTGCCTGCAATGTGGGTGATCATCGGATTCACAGTACTTATCGTGGGACTGTTTCCAAAAACGACCGGAGCAGTTTGGGGCTTGTTTGGCTTCGTTTTCTTAGTTTCATTCCTTGGGGGCATGCCTGGACTACTGCCCGAATGGCTGCAAAACGTCTCACCGGTCAAGCACATTCCGCAACTGCCGCTAGCTGAAATGACTTTCACACCACTGATCATTTTGACAGTCATTGCCCTAGTTCTGACCGTAGCCGGATTCTTTTTCTACAAGAACCGTGATTCGGTTACCGCCTGAAGTTACCTGAGCATACGGCTTCCGCTGAGTAAAGGCGCAGCAGAAATCTGCCTGCTGCGCTCAGCGGGAGCCAGGCGTCGAAACAGTCTTAGCTTGGACACGTGATAGCGACCTCGACGCTGAACTCTGCGATGGCTTTGATGAATTTCTCATCCGCCAGCAGCTTCGTAGAACCGAGTATCGCAAATATGTTATTAGCTTTGGCAGCTTCGCCTAGCTCCCGATATATCTTGCTAATCGTCTGCAAGTTTTCCTTTGAGTCTCCGGTTGCACGCGCAGCGGCCGCATCCATTTTGTCTGCTGCGCTGATAAGAGCATTACCTAGCCGAGGCAGATCAGGACTGGAACCAAGGTTGGAAAGTTCCTCACTAGCTTTACCCATTGCCTCAAAGGCAGTTCTAGCATAGGTGCAGTATTCCCCGCCTTGTTCAGGCGGATTATTAACAGGGGTCGAGGCGTTCGGCGCAGACGTACCTGGTCTAGGAGCGTCAGGTACGGACGGAGTCGAACTGGGAGTTGGCATCGAAATCTGCGGCACGCAGGCGCTCAACCCAAACATGGCTATTCCACACATTAACGGTGCAATAATCTTCGACAAATTCCTCATCAAACTTCCTTCTCTTTAGCCAAATAACGCACAAACGACCAAAAATCGACACATTCTTTTCAAGCATAGCTTGAAAGAAAAGCACATCAAGCTACAATAGTTGAGTCTACCAGACTCAACTTAGAGGAAGCATCGATGGATACCGAGAAACTAACCGCGAAATCGCGTGACGGCGTGAGCACTGCCCTGCGCCTTGCGCTGACGAATGGAAACCCCAATGCTGAACCAGTGCATTTGCTTAATGCACTCCTAGTTGACCCTGGAAACACCGTCTCCGCATTGCTGAGTAGTTGCGGTGTTGAACCCAAGGCCGTGGCCGCTGCCGCACAGGGAAAGATAACCAAGCTGCCTAGCGCCCAAGGTGATTCCGTTGCGCAGCCGAATCTATCCGGCGCGTTCGCCAGAGTACTCGCCGACGCTCAAACCAAAGCAGAGCAGTTAGGTGACGCATTCGTAGCTACCGAACACCTACTACTTGGCCTTGCCAGCGTACCCAGCGACGCACGTACCATCCTCACCGATCTGGGAGCAGATGCAACCACACTTGAGAAGACCTTCACCCAGACCCGCGGCAGCAAACGCGTCACATCCGCAGAATCCGAAGGTGGCGAATCGGCGTTAGACAAATACTCGATTGACCTGACTTCACAGGCCAGCCTTGGCAAACTCGACCCCGTGATCGGACGCGATTCCGAAATCCGACGCGTGGTGCAAGTGCTTGCCAGACGAACGAAGAACAACCCCGTGCTGATCGGCGAGCCCGGAGTGGGAAAGACCGCCGTCGTTGAAGGCTTAGCGCAACGAGTCGTTGCCGGTGAT
>WRJP01000041.1 GCA_009778535.1 Propionibacteriaceae bacterium
CTTGTTGCGCAAACGCGCCTTCTCATTTGTGCCAATGCGCTTCTTCTGCGACTTGATGTTCGCCACTTTTTGCCTTCATATCGTTGGTTCATCCACGGTCGTATAGCTGAGTTCGCCAGGCGATCGAGCTATACAACGCAGCTACGAACAATACCAGTTGAACTCCTGCCCCAGCAAAACGGTATCCTTGTCATTCGTATGAGTACTTTAACTCCAGGTTCGACTCCGCCAGCGTTGATCAGAAATTTCTGCATCATCGCGCACATTGACCACGGCAAATCCACTTTGGCTGACCGCATGTTGCAACTCACGGGGGTTGTTGATGAGCGAGTGATGCGGGCGCAATATTTGGATCGTATGGATATTGAACGTGAACGGGGAATCACGATCAAGTCGCAAGCGGTGCGAATGCCGTGGCGTAAAGCTGGCCAGGAGTATGTGCTGAATATGATCGACACCCCTGGCCATGTCGATTTCACTTACGAAGTCTCCCGATCCCTGGCTGCCTGCGAAGGTGCCTTGCTGCTGGTGGATGCCGCACAGGGCATCGAGGCGCAAACCCTGGCGAATCTTTATTTGGCATTGGAAGCTGATTTACACATCGTGCCGGTACTGAACAAAATCGATCTGCCCAGCGCCCAACCTGAAAAATATGCCGAAGAAATAGCAAATCTTGTTGGATGCGCTCCCGCTGACGTTTTCCAGGTTTCCGCAAAGACAGGGGAGGGAGTTTCGGAACTGCTCGACGATTTGGTAGAGCAAATCCCGCCGCCGCGCGGTGATCGAAATGCCCCAGCGCGGGCGCTGATTTTCGATTCGGTATATGACACCTATCGCGGCGTGGTCACCTATGTGCGGGTGGTCGATGGAGAGTTGAGTCATCGGGAGCGGGTGTTGATGATTTCCACGGGCGCTACCCACGAAACTCTCGAAATTGGGGTGATTTCGCCTGAACCTGTAAAGGCCGATGCTTTGAGTGTGGGTGAGGTCGGTTACATGATTACTGGCGTAAAAGATGTGCGTCAATCTCGGGTAGGGGATACGGTCACCGGTATTTCAAATCCGGCAAACAAGCCTTTGGCGGGCTATCGACAGCCGCAACCTATGGTGTACGCCGGACTATATCCGATTGATGGGGACGACTTTTCCAATCTGCGAGAAGCTCTTGACAAGTTGCAACTCAATGACGCTTCACTCATTTACGAGCCAGAGACTTCAGCAGCCTTGGGTTTTGGTTTTCGAGCCGGATTTCTTGGATTGCTGCATATGGAGATAATTCGAGAACGGCTGGAGCGCGAGTTTAGTCTTGACTTGATTTCCACTGCCCCCAATGTGGTTTATCGGGTCGTTATGGAGGACGGGTCGCGGGTAGTCGTTACTAATCCGAGCGAGTTTCCAGATGGGAAGATTGCCGAAGTACATGAGCCGATGGTGCGGGCGACGATTCTAAGTCCGACCGAGTTCATCGGAACGATCTTGGAGCTATGCCAGGCGCGGCGCGGTATTCAGTTGGGCATGGATTATCTGTCGGCGGATCGGGTGGAGATTCGGTACCACTTGCCGTTGGCAGAAATAGTTTTTGATTTTTTTGATGCCTTGAAGTCCCGAACTCGGGGTTTTGGTTCCCTGGATTACGACGAGGCAGGGGAGCAGATTTCCAAGCTGGTCAAAGTTGACGTGCTGCTTCATGGGGAGCCGGTGGACGCTTTCAGTGCCATCGTGCATGCCGACGCTGCTTACGCCTACGGTCTGGCGATGGCGAAAAAGCTGAAGGAGTTGATTCCCAGGCAGCTATTTGAGGTGCCAATCCAGGCCGCTATCGGTTCGCGGGTTATTGCCCGCGAAACTGTGCGCGCGATGCGAAAGGATGTGCTGGCTAAATGTTATGGCGGCGACATAACCCGCAAGCGCAAGCTCCTCGAAAAGCAGAAGGAGGGTAAGAAACGCATGAAGACCGTTGGGCGTGTGGAAATCCCCCAAGAGGCTTTCGTAGCAGCGCTTTCCACCGGCGAAGGGAAATCCGACAAGAAGTAAGTTATTGCTTCTTGTCATTAGTTTCGGAGCAACCGCTAGTTTTTCGTCAATTCTTCATAGACCCGACTTGGCTCAAGTTAGTGCGTAGGTTTTGTTGAGGATGCTTCACTGTTTAATGCAATGGATCCCGCGATTTGCACGCGGGATGACAAAAAGGGGACACCACCAATTTGTCATCCTGCACGCCAGTTGCAGTCATCCTGCGCTTCAGTCGCAGGACAGGTACTCCATTTAGTGTGCAAAGTTCACTTCAAGAACTGCAAAAACCCCTTGTCAACAACATAAATTAAACCAAAAATGAAAAACATGAGCCAAGTCGGGTTCGCCGGCGAAGGGAAAACCGACAAGAAGTAAGTTATTGCTTCTTGTAATTAGTTTCGGAGCAACCGTTAGTTTTTCGTCAATTCTTCATAGACGAAGCAGGACTTGACGTGGTCATTGACCATGCCAACAGACTGCATAAATGAATAGATTATGGTCGAGCCGATGAATTTGAAGCCGAGTTTTTTCAAGTCCTTACTGATTTTATCGGAGATCAGGGTAGTCGTCGGAATATCCTCTAGTCTTTCCCAATGGCCGACAATGGGTGCATGGTCAACATAGCTCCAGATGAACTCAGCAAAGCTGCCGTGCGCTGCGGCGGTCTCCAAGAACAGTTTGGCATTTATCACTGCTGCATTGACTTTCAGGCGGTTTCGTATGATGCCAGGATTTTCAAGCAGCTCAGCTATCTTAACTTCGTCGTAGCGAGCAACTATTTCTGGGTCGAACCCATCAAATGCTTCGCGGTACGATTCCCGCTTCTTTAATACTATTTCCCACGAGAGCCCAGCTTGCGCGCCCTCTAAGATGAGCATTTCAAACAACACATTGTCGTCATGAACAGGCCGTCCCCATGCATTGTCGTGGTAATCGGCATAGAGCGGAGTATGTCCGAAACACCTGAAAATCTCGTCCACAATGAACTCCAATCGCTGACTTTGTTGGCTTATTTCAAAATAACAAGCCACGGCATTCCTACCAACGACGTTCGCTATCAGTTCCACGAGTCGCCGTCGAAACCTAGCTGGGATATGCTGCGCGCCTTGGGCGTGACCGCAGTCGCAGCAACTGGATGCCGATACCGACAAACGCCAAGGAGATGACTGCGAGGCCAATAGCTTCTGAGCCAGTTAACGCCAGTACGCTAGTGTCGTCAACTAGCCCACTCGCCGAAGCCACATTGTTCGCCAGGTTCGGGTCAAATACTTCTGAACTGACCTGAGCAATGTTAGTGACCTCGGAACTCAAGTCGGCGGTGGTGCCGAAAGTCATGTTCACTGCTACGCTCTGCTCGAACCTAAGCTGGCCAAGGTCGCAGGCGACAAATGCCGCCTCGGCTCCCTGACCTAGCGAACACTTGACCGGCGTTCCATCGTCTAGCCGAGCGCTAATGAAATAGGTCTGTGCTGGCACCTGATCGGTGAGGGTCACGCCAGTGGCTGCCGAAGGCCCTAGATTAGTCGCCACGAGCCGATATTCGATATTCTGACCTGCCACTATTGGTTCAGTTACCAGTTCCTTGGTGAGCGCTAGATCGGCAACTAGCTGAACCTCAATAGGAACCCGCGCCGTGTTGTTCGACAGGTCGATGTCAACGGTATATCCGCTCGGGTCGTAGCCAGCTACGGTCGCTTCAACCCAGTAGTCGCCAAGCGGGGTATTCGCAGGGATGAACACTTGAACCATCACCACAGCCGGAATACCGGGCAGTGCCACTGTCCCGAACACCGCATCAGGGGTGGCAGTACATTCGACACGGTTAGGCGCGGCGTTTGGTTGCTGACAGATCAAGAGCGCTGCCGGACTTGTCACACTGACTATCTCGAATTCGGCGGGAAATTGAATCGAAGTCGTCGGGTTCGGAGTGGCCGAAGCACCGATGTTGGTAGTAGTGAAGGTGTAGGTCACATAGCTGCCAGCAGCGGTCACTGCTTGCGACACGCTGCCATTTACCGATTGATCCCAAGCACCGACGATCTCAGTGGTAACTTCCGCCTGATTGTTGTCAAGGTTTTGATCATTTGGTGCTTCCACCAAGGCGCGGTTGGTGACCTGTGTCATATCGGGTATCGGCTCCCTCGCCAAACTGCCCGTTAAGGCGGTAGCCGGTATTTGGGCAGCTACTTGCAGCGAAACAGACTCGCCGGATTTCAGCGCTGGCAAGTCGCATACGAGGGTTTGGCCACTGGCGACACTGCCACTTGCGGAGCAGCTAGCATCCGAGCCATTGGCGTTGAAGGTAACGCCAGGAGGCAGCAAGTCGGTGACCGTGCCCTGGTCTGCCGCTAGGTCAGATGGGCCGGCATTTATTACTGTGACTGTCCAACTGGCCAGTGCACCAGCTACAAAACTGGCTGCATTTGCGGTTTTTGTGATCGCTAGGTCAGATTGGGCGATCACGTCCACCGTCGCCTGAGCACTGGCGGTAAACGGGTTGCTGCCAGCTACATCGAATGTCGAACTGGTCAAGGTAGCGCGGTTGGTATAACGCACTTCACTGGGGGTGCCATCGGAGAAGTTACTGGGGTCAACGCTGCCGTTGATGGTAATCACTACCGGGACTGAACTGTCGGTAGCGAGCGGGGACATCATCGTGCCCAGCGCACAAGATACGCTGCCGCCACCGGCGGCGATTGTGCAACTGCCCAGGGTCGATTGTGCCGCAGTGACAATGAATCCCGGAGGTAGTTGATCGTCGACCACCACGTCGCGTGCATCCGCAACACCAGGGGCGATTTCAGCTTCGATTCGGTAGCTGAAGTTTGACCCAGCCATGAATGCATCGTGTCCGTCGCTGTTTTGCAGACTCGTGAGTGCGGTCTTAGCCAAGGCAATGTCAGTTCTTCCCTGACCAACATAAAGTGGTGCCGTCGCGATGTTGTTGTCGTAATCTGACTCGGGCGTTGTAGTGGAGACCGTAGCTTTCACCCCGAAAGCACTGCCAGCAGTGTCCGGATAGTCGCCTGGGGTAGCCGAGGCGAGAAGTTGATACGGGATCGTGATCGTCGCCTCTTGGCCTGGGGTAAGGTCGGCAGTGTCCTTGCCCGTGCCATCATCTACTAGGCAAATAACTTCACTGCCCGAGCGAGTGCACGAGCCCGGCAACACGCCTGTTATTGCTGCCAGGTCAACGGTGGCATCTGGGGCGATTTGGGCGCTGATCTTGACTGACCTAGCCACTGAAGGGCCGTTATTGGTTACGGTGATAGTTTGCAGCCGTGCCGATGCAGGGCCGTCATAGCTGCCCGCTGCCCCGAGTAGTTCCACACTAGTTGTTACGGCCACGTCAGCTAACGCCGTCACTGGGTCGGTGCGAACAGCGGTGTTGTTGGACAGAGTCGGGTCGGGTGTTGAACTGGACACCGTTGCTGTGTTTTCGGCTAACTCGCCAGTGCTAAAGTTCGGGTCGATCTCAGCAGTGATTTGATAGCTAGCACTGGCACCAGGGGCGAATAATCCGCTCTGCGGACAGGTAATGACTTGCCCGGACGCGGTGCAGCCAGCCGGAGTTGCTTCCACGAACGTCAACCCTGATCCCAACATGTCTGTAATGACGACGTTTGCTGCGGATTGGTCGGTGCTGAGGTTGGTGGCGGTGATCTGGTAAGTCACTTGTTCACCAGCTACCAAAGCTCCTTGCCCTGCGGCCAGAGTTTTTTCAACCGCCAAGTCCGCCTGTGGACTGCCTCGCAATGTCCAGGTTGCGGTGTTGTTTGTCATATCTGGGTCATCGGTATCCGCCGAGACAGTAACAATCTCAGTTTCGGTGTCGACCTGCGTCGGGTCATAGTCGTCGTCGGCGTGCATCGTTATCGTCAAAACGAGGGTGTAGTCTGCTGCGTTACCGTCGGGGTCGAATACCGGCATGTCTGGCAAGTCGCAAGTAATGCTCTGGTGGTCTGGGTCGGCAGCAGTTGGTGGTTCGGGAGCGCTACAACTTCCAGTGTGCGGCGAACCAGATTCACTCGGGAGCGTCCAAGTCGCTTCATCAAGGACAAACGCTGCGGGCAGCGCGTCGACGATCTGTACTCCTTTGGCAACAGAAGAGCCGAGGTTTCGCAATTCAACCCGGTATTCCACTGTTTGCGCTGGGTTTGGCAGCAATGAGTTCGGACTGGTCTTTGTGATAGCCAGATCAGCCACGGCCTTGAGCTTGGTGAGGACTTGGTTGGATGTTACTGGGTCGCCCTGAGAAGGCGTGGCCGTAGCTGTGTTCTTGAGGCTGCCGGTTGCGGCGGGGTCAATCAGGGCAACGATGGTGATGCTCGCGCTAGAGACGGTGGCCGGGTCGGGGGCGGTTGCCCCTGGCGCGACTGGAGCTGTTGGACCCGGCAGCGGGTCAATGGTGCATTCAACTCGTCCGGAATTGGTGATGTCGCAACTGCCGCGATCGGTGGTCGCTGAAGTGGCGGTCAAACCGCTGGGTAATTCGTCAAGAACAATGGTCTGGCCAGCATCTGAGGGGCCGTTATTGGTCAACGTGAGCGTGTAGGTGAGCGATTCTCCAGCGATGGCCTCGCTCGGCCCGGCCTTGGTAAGCGATAGGTCGGCTAGGGCACCGCTAGTCGTAACTATTTCGGTGTCTTCGTTATTATCGGTATCCGAATCAGGTGTGGTGGCGCTGACGTTTGCCGAATTGGTCAAGACAGTACCTGCTGGAGTGTCTGGGGTGACCCAAGCCACGACTGTGAGGTCAACCGACTCGCCAGGGGGAAGCGGGTCGTCTAGCGCACATTGTGCCGTAGCTAACCCAGCAGTACAGCTACTTGAAGCGGCGGACGTGAGGCTGACTAGCTTGAGGTTATCGGTGGATTGCACCACATCGGCTACTATCACTTCCTTGGCTACAGATGGCCCCAGATTCGTAACGGTTAGGGTGTAGGTGACCACCTCTCCTGGGTGAGGCGTGGCGTTAGCGACGGTCTTGGTGATAGCCAAATCTGCCGAGGCGCGGGTGTCAATCGACGCTCGGGCTGTGTTGTTGGACATGTCCGGATCGCCAGTGTCCGCCAGTACTTGAGCCGTGTTGATTATTTTTCCAGGTTCGAGCGCAGCGTCGGCGGTTCCAACGATGGTGATGGTGACGACTCCGCCAACTGCCAGGTCTTTGATTGCGCAAGTAAGCGTTTGATCAGTTGCACCGACCACTGGCGGCTCGCTGGGACAGACGCTGCCATCGGTTGCGGTAAATGAGTCAACCGTGATTTCGTTTGGCATGGTGTCAGTGACCACCACGCCTTTGGCAACGTTCGGTCCTTTGTTGGTCACGGTCAAGGTGGTGGTGATGGACTCTCCAGCCAAAACTGGGTCGGGTGTCATTGTCTTGGTCAACGCCAGATCAGCTATGGTCGCTACACCAGTATCCGTCTGGTTTGTGGGGAGAGTGCCGCTTATTCCCGATATGGCACCCGTGTAGTCAAGGGTGGCCTGATTGCTAATTGATCCGCCTGCTGAGCCAGGAATATCAAGAATTCCAGGGGTTGTACCTGTGGAACTTGGTAAATCAAGGGTCACATCGAAACTAAAACTGACTACTTGGCCGATGGGGATCATCCCACCTGACGAATTGGTGGCACCTTGCCCCAAGTTGACCACTACCGACTTGCTGGCCTCATCGTAGCCGCCAAAATCATCGCCCATCGCGTCGGTCAAGTACAACGGAGCAAAGTAAGACTCCCCGGTTGTTTCGTCAATGCGTGTAATAAGTTGCAGCGAGCCTGGCACGAATGTGGAATTTTCTGGGATTTTGTCACTGGCGATGGCGTTAGCTGCGGCATCCCCGCCAGTATTTGCGAAGCTGACGGTGTAGCGTAGTATGTCTCCGGCCTGGACAGGATCGTTGCCAGACAAATTAGTAACGGTCTTTGTGGCGTTCAACTCCGGCGCGTACAAGTCGATGGCTAGACCCAGGACTCCGGGGTAGTAAAGATCTTGGTTGGTGGTGAATTTGACGCAGGCCTCACCAGGATTCACCCCGTCACCATTTGGGATTACGTTTGGGAGGCTCTGATTCTTTATATCCACCCCGAACAAATTCTTCATCGCCGGAATCCCACTGGTCACCCATTGACCAAAGAAGTCATTTGTAGAGTTAAAATATTTTCTCGCCGACGATAACGGAGTTTGCAGGTCGGCTGACCATGTCGGAAGGTTCCCAGGCTCAAAAACGCACTCCTGCAAGATAGCTCTCGTTTGGGTGGGTACGTTGCCATCACCTTCCCAAGCTACAACTGTTACGGTACCGTTCACTGGCCCATACATCGGAGCCAGGAAACCGGAGAGTCTCACCTGCACTTCCCTGCTACCGGCAGTACCAGTGCTCAGAATTTGAAAACCATCAAAAACATTCAAATTTCGCAGCGGCATCCCCGGTGCTTGGTAGACCACAGTTAGCGCCCACCCCGCATAACGATCTGAGCCAGTTCCGGCCTGAACGTTAGCCCCCCAATACATCCCACCGCCAGCAGCAGCTACTAGGTCGGTGACCTCGGCGAACTCCTGATATGACTGATAATCACTCTCTGGCCCAAAATGCTTCGTGGCTGTAACTGTCGCATAGTCTGACGTACCTGGAGGTTTGAATAACATTTTGTCACGATCGGTGGCATTTGATGCAGGCAGGCCACCTCCAGCTATCGTGCCTCCGCGTGAGAGCCTTGCTCCCCAATAGAGTCCCGCCCATAGCACCTCACCGCCGGCTGGTAACGTGAATAGGGCTGCCGAAGAATTAAATGTGTTCGGGTCGTCGTCCATGTCGAGGTTTATGATGAAACCTGCGTTGGAATAGTTATCAGTATCATCCATCGCAAGTTCGCAGTCATCTCGACCCGGCATGCAGGTCATAAGGGTGTTGCCGATAGTGACAAGATCGCCGTGAGCATTGATGGAAAAGCTCATCTCGAACGGGGTTGTGTCGGCAGCTTGTACTATTGGCGGCACGCTCAAGGCAAACATGGATATGGCGAGAGCCGTGCCGCACGCTAGCCACCTTTTTCGGCGAGTCGCCCTTGGCTTCTTCATCAACTGATACCCCTCGCCATTTTGTGCTCAAGTCAAGACGAAACAGCATCGTCTTTGCATAACTATCCCACTATCTCATAACCATTCTAGGCTAGAAGACAAGGATTTGGATAGAACGCTACGCTAGAGCTGTCGCCGTTTAGCTGGAGGAGTCAATGACCGCCGCAAAATTCGCCAAAGGCCGTCGCCATTCCTGGCGAGGTGCGGCTGGACTGCTCGGTGAGATTCTTGTCACTTTAGGGGTAGTAGTCGGGCTATTCGCCGTTTGGCAATTGGTGTGGACAGACGTAATCGCCGACGGTGAACAGGCGGCTGTCGTCGCCAACCTAACTGAATACTTTGCAGGTGATGTCGAGGATAAGGATGCGTCACGTATAACGCCGAATCAGGAATCGGAAGCTGGTACGCAACCCGAAGGTGCCTTCGCAATCGTTCATATCCCCAGGTTCGGAACTGATTACGCCCGACCACTGTTTACGGGCGTAACGCGCGAAATCTTGATGCAAGGCATTGGTCACTATCCGGCAACGGTGCTGCCTGGGGAAGTCGGGAACTTCTCAATGGCAGGGCATCGCACAACTTACGGCAAACCATTCAGCAAGATCGCCCAGTTACGACGCGGTGACCATATTATCGTCGAGACTGCTACAGATTTTTTTGTGTATGAGATCACTGACTACGAAGTGGTTTTGCCAACTCAAACAGCGGTGGTGCTGCCAGTGCCGAACCGTGTTGGGGTGAAGCCGACCCAAGCCCTGCTCACTATGACTAGTTGCCACCCCGAGTTCAGTTCTCGACTGCGATACGTGCAGCATGGGAGATTATTGTCAACCTACACCCGCGCTGAAGGCATTCCAGCCGAGTTATTAAAAGTCAAGGACTGAAGTGTCTTTCTATGGGCTGTTGTGGCGGGTCTTGCCTGGCTCGCCAGCGGTGAAGGTCGGGTTGTTGGCAGTTTTGGCCGCCATAGTCGTATATGTGCTGTTTGCCTGGGTATTTCCAGCCATTGCGGATTTTATGCCTTTCAATAACGTCACGATTTCCGACTAGTTGTGTGCTGTTCTTAGAACCGTGGCCGAAGCAGCCATATCCGGCTGGTATGTTAGGGGGCTGGCCGGTGGAAGGGAAAGGTATGGAGTTACTGTCGGGGAATGAGGCGATAGCCCAAGGCGCTTGGGAGGCTGGAGCAACCATCGGGGTAGGGTATCCAGGCACCCCATCTACTGAAGCCTTGGAAAGTTTCGCCGAAAAAGACGACGTCTACGCACAGTGGAGTTGCAATGAGAAAGTTGCGCTGGAGGTAGCGCTGGGCGCAAGCGCGGCAGGCGCGCGGGTGTTGGTAACCATGAAGCATGTCGGCGTAAACGTTGCTGCCGATCCGCTGTTCACTGCTGCCTATACCGGGGTTAACGGTGGGTTGGTCATTTTGGCTGCTGACGATCCTGGAATGCATTCCTCCCAGAATGAGCAAGACTCTCGCTTCTACGCGCTGGCCGTACGCATCCCCATCCTTGAACCTGCCGACTCTGCTGAGGCGTTGAGCTTCACCAAAGCGGCCTTCGAGCTTTCGGAACGCTTCGACACTCCAGTTCTACTGCGTTCCACCGTGCGGATTTCCCATGCTAAGACTTTGACATCGGTTAGCGCTCGCACTGAAGTGCCCGGCAAGGAATACCAAACTGACCCTTCCAAATGGGTCATGGTGCCAGCTTTCGCAAGGAAACGCCGCGCACTTTTGGACACCCATGTGGCCGCCATGCGTGAGTGGGTCGAGACCTGCCCGCAGAACGAGATTTTCTGGCGGGAGCGTCAGATCGGCGTTGTCTGTGCTGGCGCGGTCTACCAATACGTAGTAGAGGCGCTTCCTGCGGCCAGCGTATTCAAGCTGGGTGTCAGTTGGCCGCTGCCTGCCCAGGCCTTATCGCATTTTGCGCAAGCTGTGGAGCAGCTCTATGTGGTGGAAGAAGCGTCCGATTACCTCTCCAGCCAGGTAAAGGCGCTCGGAGTTGCAGTCACACCCACACCCGTACCGCTTCCGCTAGCTGGAGAATTGACTCCAGGGCTGGTTCGCGCTGGGTTCGGGTTACCTAACAGCGACACGCTGGCCGCTCCCAGTGATCTTCCCGGGCGTCCCCCGACGCTGTGCGCAGGTTGCCCACATCGGCTGGTATTCAAGGAGTTGGCACGTATGGGAGCCATCGTCAGTGGCGACATCGGTTGCTACACGCTCGGTGCGCTACCGCCGCTAAATGCCATGGACACTTGTGTTGACATGGGCGCATCCATCTCGATGGCGCACGGTTTGGAGTTGGTGTTGGCAGCAAAGCCGAAACACCGACCGGTAGTGGCGGTGATTGGAGATTCGACGTTTGCACACTCGGGGGTAAGTTCACTGTTGAACACGGTCTACAACCGCGGGAGCGGGACGGTGGTGATTCTCGACAACCGCACAACCGCTATGACTGGACGGCAGGGGAACCCCGTTAATGGACTCTCGCTCCAAGATCGCCCAGCAAACGAGTTGAACCTTGAAGCGCTGGTTAGTGCCTTGGGCGTGGAAGATTGTCAAACGGTCGACCCAAATGACATGAAGGCGGTGCGGCTCGGGTTGCGGGCTGCGGTCAAGAATCCGGCTCTGAGCGTGCTGATTTTCCGTGCACCTTGCGTACTACTGGACAAAACCAGCCAAGTTCCGGTGACAATTACCGCAGACTGCATCGATTGTGGAGTGTGCCTCACACTTGGGTGTCCGGCTATTTCGCGTGACGAGACTTCCAGGCTTCCAGTAATTGATGCCGCCCAATGTGTCGGGTGTGGCCAATGCGGACAGTACTGCGCCCCGGGTGCGATTGTTGCTAGCACTGTTGCGGAGGTGGGAAATGCCTGAACTAGGACGTGACAGCGGTTGCGATCTGCAAGCGGTTGACGCGCAGAAAACAGTGACAGTGTTACTGTGCGGTGTTGGCGGACAGGGCACCATTTTGGGGGCTGATCTGTTGGCACATTGCGCAATGGCGGCCGGTTGGCAAGTTAAACTCTCTGAGATTCACGGTATGGCGCAGCGCGGCGGCGCGGTGACTACGGTGGTTCGCTTCGGGGAGACGGTAGCTGCGATGGTGACTGATCACGGGTATGCCGACCATATCATTGCGTTTGAAACCACCGAAGCCTTGCGTAATCTGCCATATCTAAAAGTCGGCGGGGGTTTCTTTGTAAGCGAGGAGACGATCAAACCGCTGTCAGTTTTGGCGGGTAATGCTTCCATGCCTGAAGAAGCTGCGAGCACCTTGTTGGCGGCGAACGCACGCCTAGTTCCCGCAGTGCAATTAGCCGAACAGCTAGGAAACTCAAAGTGCAGTAACGTCGTCTTACTTGGAGTTTTGGCAAAGGAACTCGGTTTTACGGCTGCGGTTTGGGAAGAACAAATCGCGCTGCGGCTCCCGCCGGGACTTGTCCGGGTCAACATTTCGGCTTTCCGCGCCGGTTTCAACTACTTCTGAGTACCGCTGGTCGAATGCTGCAACTGCATGCCGCACAGGCTCAGTTCTTGCTGCACGTCTTATTGTCCTCTTTCTTGTCATCCCGGACTACGTGCTGCGCACTGCACGGAGCCTGCGCTGCACGCAGTTGCAGTGCGCTGCATGTAGTCCGTCGCAGCATTCGAGTTCTGCTACTCCTGTGTGACGAAGATGAGGGTGCTTAGTCGAGTTCGTAGACCTCGTTAGGTGCGACGAGCTGATAGCCAGCTAGGGTAAGTCGTTCTTCAACTTCGTCGCCTGAGACCTTTAGGACGTCGATAGCGTAGCCATTGTTTGCCGAGTAACAGTAGCCGTACTCGATGTTGACATCTTCGCTGTCCAAGAACTCTAGGAGGTCGGCCAGGCAGCCCTTGTGGTCTGGTATTCGCACCGCTAGC